>JBEBHM010000060.1:0-19179 GCA_040080875.1 Pirellula sp. | reverse complement strand
AACTCTTCGATGTGAATCGAGGTGTAGACGTCTTGCTTGACCAATTCTTCACTGATGATGATTGCGTCTTCGTAGTTGAAGCCGTCGAACGACATGAAACCCACAAGCACGTTTCGGCCAAGCGCAAGTTCGCCCAAATGCGTCGAGGCACCGTCGGCAATGATCTGGCCCTTTTCAATCTTGTCGCCAACCTGAATGATCGGTCGCTGGTTCAGGCAAGTGCGTTCGTTGAGACCTTGATACTTCTTCAAGTGGTAGATGTCACTACCGACTTCGATGCGCATCGAATCGACGTAAGTGACCTTTCCTGCGCGTCGCGCTCGGACCACCATCGAACTGTTGGCCGCAACTTCTTTTTCCAGTCCTGTTCCGACGATCGGGGGTTCGGCTACCAGCAATGGCACCGCTTGGCGCTGCATGTTGGAACCCATCAACGCGCGGTTGGCATCGTCGTGTTCAAGAAACGGAATCAAGCCTGCCGAAACACCGATCATTTGGCTCGGCGCAATGTCCATGTAGTGAACCGTCTCGGGCGTCACAATTTCGAAGTCGCTACGGTGACGAGCAATCAAGCTCGGACCGGAAACCAAAGCACCATCCTTGACCGCCAAATCCGCGGGGCCAATATACGCATCCGATTCTTCATCAGCACGCAGCCAGACCACTTCTTCGGTTACTTTGCCTTCGACTACTTTTCGATACGGAGTTACCAAGAAGCCGTATTCGTCAACTCCCGCATAGATCGAGAGCGAACTGATCAAACCGATATTGGTACCTTCTGGCGTCTCAATTGGGCAAATCCGACCATAGTGCGAAATGTGAACGTCTCGAACCTCAAAGCCCGCTCGCTTGCGATTCAAACCGCCTGGCCCCAGCGCCGACAAACGGCGCTCGTGCGTCAATTGCGAGAGCGGATTGGTTTGGTCGACCACCTGCGAAAGTTCACCGCGGCCAAAGAAGTACTCGATGGCGGCGCTAATGCTCTTTGGATTGACCAACGATCGCGGAGTCATGTCCTCCACTTCTTTAAGACTCATGCGTTCCTGAACCGTTCGGCGCAGTTTTAGAAAACCCTTTCGAAGCTCTTCGCAAGCCAATTCATCGATGGTTCTTAGCCGACGATTGCCCAAGTGATC
Organism: Pirellula sp.; assembly: GCA_040080875.1. Lineage (GTDB taxonomy): Bacteria > Planctomycetota > Planctomycetia > Pirellulales > Pirellulaceae > JBKCUI01. The sequence continues at coordinate 18,043 of JBEBHM010000060.1, read as the reverse complement.
GATGTCATCAAAGCGAGCTTCGGCTTCGGTATCAAACAAGTCGATCAAATAGCGAATCGAGGCGATTAGATCCTCTGGACGTAGCGCCATTTCATCTTCTGGCACCTGGGTCCCTAGCTTGCGATTGACGCGGAATCGCCCAACCCGACCCAAACGGTATCGATTGACATCGAAGAATTTTTCGTGAAACAGAATCCGAGCCTTTTCCAACGCCGGAGGATTGCCCGGTCGCAGCCGTTGATAGATCCGCAACAACGCTTCCTCATGAGAATTGGTGTTATCCTCGGCCAAGGAATTGAGAATGTAAGGCAGCTTGGGCGATTCCATTACCTCTACACTCTTGACCCCCGCCGTGCAGATGAGCTCCGCGATCGCTTTGGTGATCTTTTGACCACCTTCAACAATGATCTCGCTCGCACGTTCGTGATTGGATGGGTACACCACGTCGTCGCCAGCGATCTTGTTCTCAAGCTTCGGAACACTTCGACCGTCTGTGACTTTTTCGGTGTAGATTTCGTAGAAAACTTTGAGCAAGTCTTGATCAGTACTCAATTTGGGTGACATCGCTCGAAGCAACGTCATCACCGAAAATTTACCGCTCTGATCGATACGAACCGACAAGGAGTCCTTTTTCGTCACGTTGACTTCGATCCAACTGCCTCGCTCCGGAATAACACGACACGAAGGCATCTTGCGCTCGGACGTACCCTCGGCTTCCTCCACGAAGTCCACTCCGGGCGAACGGTGCAATTGGCTCACGACCACGCGTTCGGCACCGTTGATAATAAACTCGCCACCTCCAAGCATGATGGGGATGTCTCCCAAGTAGACCTCTTCTTCGAGAGGTTGATCACGCTTGAGTCGAAACCAAACCTTGAGCGGCTTGCCATAGGTTAAACGCAACTGACGACACTCTTCCGGCGTATAGCGCGGCTTGCCCAACTCGAAACGCAAGTACTCTAACGAGACAGTTTTGTCATAGCTCTCGATCGGGAATATCTCACGAAATACCGATTCGAGGCCTTGGTTCTTGCGCTTGTCGGACGGAATATCTTCTTGAAGAAAGGCTTCGTACGACGAGGTCTGCAAAGTAGTCAAATTGGGAATCGGAAATTGACTACGGCCAGACCCGAAAACGCGAGTTGTGTTTGTTTGCAGCCGTCGCTTGGAGGATGTTGCCATGGAGACTAGCTAATTCTCAAAGTGTTCAAGGGGAATGTTAGATCGATTGATTTGTTTGGAGGGACGCAGGTTGAACTCAAGGAATCAACTGGGTTCGCCAGAACAAATGACATCTGCCGAGTGCGGTGTTTTTGCCGTACGGCGAGGTGGGTGTACCGGAGGACAGGGCGGAAATTCCCTGCGCTTCACAAGAAAAGGGGCATAAGATTTTGTCTGCGAAACTCGGCGACAAGTTCCTGACCAAAAGAAGGTTGCTGGTGGAGATTGAAATTGAACAATAGCGTATCCGTCCAATGCTCTCCCCCCAAATAAGCGCAACGATGCCTGAATTGCAAAGAACCGCAGGTCGGTGAAGCAGTTTTGCCAAAACTCCAGTAGCCACGCGAACAGTTTAGCGTTATAGCCCATCCAAGATAGTGGAGTTTGGGTCATTTTCGAAAAATTTGGCAAGAAATGTTGCCACTGGCACTCGGCCTGCTGTGACGCCCTTTCGTCGGCCCACCTTTGACCCCGCCTGCGGCACAATTCCGCTCACTCGACTAGCCGCAACACCCGTGATTTTTCAAGGTTTGCTCGGAGTTGGTAGGCCTGGCCAGGAACTCTATTGCTTTTCTCAATCATCCGGATCAATCGATCGATCTCGGGACGCTCCGATGTCGAAAGGACCATCTTGATTTGCTGACTGGTCATTCGGGGGTTGCTGGCCATCGGATTTGCAGCAGGCGGGCAGTCCGTGCAGATCAGCCAACGGTCCCCAAGCCACCTGACCGATTGAATTTGCGCAAAGAGTTCAATGTGTTCCCCTCTATCGATCAGGCCGCACTTGAGACGTGGCCCCATACCTGAATCGGCGCGTTCAATCCGTTGGATGGAATCCACCGACCAAACATGCGGCCTAACTCCATACTTATATTTTCCATTTTGCGAAGCAACTTGCGAATCAAACCAGAGTGCTGGCAACTCAATCCACTGGATGGCAGGAACTCCGAGAAGCTGAGCGCATGCGACAGACGTCGGTGACTCGAAGACTTGTCTCGGCGTACCGTGCTGTCGAATTGCACCCTGGCTAAGGATTGCAATTCGGTCCGCCATGACCATGGCATCATCGGAATCGTGCGTGACATAGACCATGGTTGTTCGCGTTTCTAATTGCCCTCGCAAAAGGACCTCTCGTAGTTCAGCACGCTGAACTTGATCTAAGTGTGCCAGCGGTTCATCCAACAGGACAAGCGACTTGCCGGACAAAAAGGCCCTTGCGATAGCCACCTTCTGAGCTTGTCCGCCCGATAGCTGAGGCAATTTGTGCTCCAGCAATTCTCCTAGCTTGAGGTCATCGACCCAGCGTTGGAGTTGTTGATTTCTTTCTGATTTGGAGATTGTCCTATGTTTGAGCGACAACAACAAATTGTCATGTACCGTTAAGTGATCGTATCCGTTGCCACTTTGAAAGACGATAGACACATCGCGTTGGTGAGGGAGGATTTTGGATTGGTCCATTCCACCAAATCGAATGCTTCCATGATCCGGAGTAACAAGTCCGGCAATCGTTTTGAGCAGGGTCGATTTGCCACAACCGCTTTCGCCCAGCACTACCAACCATTCGCCTGCATGGACCACGAGCGACAATTGATCGAGCACCGCACGCTGATGGTATCGTTTCGTAATCCCATCGATCGAGATGAAAGGCGGGTCGCTTGTTGCCATCAAGCACCCTCATTAGGGTTGTTGCTTGATCCACTCCACGAGCACTTTTCCAACTTTGACAAGCGAGGCGCCCGAGCACTTGTCGGGCGTGTCGGCCGTCGTATGCCAGAACGATCTGCTGCGCGCTCCACGTGAGTAATCAAAATCGATGATGTCAATGGCGGGTATTTTGGCGATCTCGTTGAGTGGCAAATGATCATCTCGTATTGGCCCTTGCATTCGGTTTTCGAATTCCTTGACCTTGAGCTTCTTGGCAACGCCCCATACATCCTCCACAAGCGCTCGCGCGAAGTCAAAAGAGTTTTTTTCGATTTGCAGCTGAAGATCTATATCGCCGATCATATCGAGCAGGATCGCGCATCGATAACGCGTTCCATTGGGATTATTCGCGTAAGCTTGCGCAAAGTATGTCGAGCCGATAAAGAACTGGTCTCGATTTTCATCGTACACCAACTCTTCTGCGTCGAAAAAAACGAAGTCAACCCCAACTTTAGTGGGCAGGTCATTCATCACGTGGGCAAGTTCCATAAACAACGCTGTTCCGCTCCCTCCGTCGTTGGCTCCCACGAAGAGCCCCCTGGGATTCTTTGCATCATTGGCTGGAAACGGCTTGGTATCATAGTGGGTACAGAGCATAACTCGCTGTGTCAATTCCGGCCGCCACTGCACCACCATATTGTTGATATCCACTCGATTGCCAGTCTCTGGATGACGCATATCAAAGGGTTGCCAAAGGACCGTCCCGCCGTGTTTTTCAAAGTGTTCTTGGAGCATTTCTTGTTGCTTCTTCATCCCCGGTGTGCCAGAAGTCCGAGAACCGATGGCGCAAATCTTTTCGAGGTAGGAGAAGGCACGCTTGGCATTGAGCTCAACGTTACGAGCACCCTCGTTTTTGGAATCGTCAAACGAAACGAAAACGAATGCGTTGGGACGCACAGGCACACTCGCGGATTCAAGCACTCGTACTGAGTCGGATGGATGTAGATGAACCGAATGCGTTTTAGCAAACCCGTCACGAACTCGATTTCCGATAAAACACGCAAGGATCGCGAGCGAAGCCACGATCATGAGCCGCAAGGATTTTTTTTGCAACGGTAAGCTCTCAGGTTCATGAAGGAACTGAATTGGCAAATCGCTTATCATTATTGCAGCTTGACCGCTGCACATGCAATTCGCTACCGCAAGAAAAACGCGGCATCCTGCCGCTGCTTATGATCCTTCATTGCGGCATTGTTGTATCTTTCGCGATCGTGTCAATCAGGTAATCGAACAAATTATTTCGATGCTGCGATCAAACTTGCAGCAACGTCGTGAAAGCTGCCATTAAGGGCCACAAGATCGCATGTGCTATGATCAAATCACTTGCCAACTGGAAATCAAAATCAAGTCTGGTAGAACTTACCGTTAATCTACTTCGATCCAATTCCTTCCTACACTTTCGGAGACACTGCCATGACGAACGGACCACTGAATCGAAAACTCAAAATGGGTATTGTCGGAGGAGGACAAGGTTCATTCATTGGTCGCGTTCATTCCATTGCTGCTTGCTTGGATAATCGAGCCACGATGGTGGCAGGAGCTTTCAGTAGCAATGCAGAGCGCTCGAAAGCTTCAGCACCGGACTACGATGTCTCGCAGGACCGTGCCTATGCTTCGTATCAGGCGATGCTAGAAGCGGAATCCAAGAAACCGCACGGAGAGCGCATTGACTTTGTCTCGGTAGCAACTCCAAATCATACGCATTTCGAAGTTGCAAAAGCAGCCCTCCAAGCGGGCTTCCATGTGGTTTGCGACAAACCGATGACTTTTGACCTTGCTCAAGCCGAAGAGCTTGCCAAACTAGTGGATGCGTCCAAGTCGGTATTTGCTTTGACGCACAACTACACGGGCTATCCGTTGGTGCGACAAGCTCGCGAGATGATCCAAAGCGGTGAGTTGGGCGAGATCCAAGCCGTCCGCTCTCAGTACATTCAAGGCTGGCTTCGAACACGACTGGAAGACCAAGACCAAAAGCAAGCTGCTTGGCGGACTGACCCAAAACAAAGCGGCGCAGCTGGTTGCTTTGGCGATATCGCAACGCACGCCTATAACCTGGGACGGTTTATGACGGGCCTCTTGCCAGCTGAAATCAGTTGCAACCTTAAGATCTTTGAGGGAGGACGCAAGCTGGACGACTACGGTGCTGCATTCGTTCGCTATCAAAATGGTGGACTTGGAACAGTGACCGCCAGCCAAATCAGCCACGGTCGTGAAAACGACCTAGCCATCGAAATCGACGGGACCAAGGGTTCGTTGTGCTGGCGACAGGAAGAACCCAACGCCATGGTGATTCGACAAAATGGACAACCGCATCGAATCTACACCCGCGATCCCAATGCCCCCTACATGAATGCCAGCGGCAAGGGCGCTTGCCGACTTCCGAGCGGGCACCCCGAAGCTTTCTTCGAAGCCTTTGCCAACATCTATGCAGCTGCATTCGATGCAATCGTAGACGTCTCTCAAGGAAAATCGATCGAACGCATCAATACGGTCTATCCTAATGTTCACGATGGGGTCGAAGGCATGTACTTTGTCCAACAATGCGTGGCGAGCAGTTCGCAAAACGGTGCATGGCTGCCGATGAATCACTCCCGAGCCAGAAAGTAGTCGAACCAATTCCGATCGAGATTTGTCCTCCGGTTCGCTCGGCATCTTTCTGTCTTGCGTAGCACGCTTACATTCACGCCATTGCCATCGTACAACCTGTGGTCCTAGCACAACAACGCTTTGTCATTCGACAGAAATACAATTGATGAGAAACGAATCCAATGGACAAACCTAAAGCGTCATTGCCAAAGCTCAACTCTCAGAAGCTTCTTTCCGACCCTCGCATAGCCAACGCCAAGGAGCTGTTGCTTGGTGCGCTTAAGGACCATAGTCGCGCAATCGATGCGGTGCGTCCTCCCAATCCCGATCTTTTTCCGGACTACCAAGAATCGCTGGCTCGTTTGGCGGCAGCCCGCGGAGGTGCACCTTACTTCCCGTACATTACGAGCGGGCTTGGCAATGGACCCTTTGTCGAACTGGGTGATGGCAGCGTCAAGCTCGACTTCATCGTTGGGATCGGAGTCCACGGAATGGGACACAGCTCACCTCTGATGCTCCAGGCTACGATCGACGCGGGACTCGAGGATACGGTCATGCAAGGCAATCTTCAGCACAACTCAGGTTCCTTGCTGATGTGCGAACGATTGCTAGAGTTGGCAAATCAAAACGGTGCCATGCTCGATCACTGCTTGCTCAGCACCAGTGGAGCGATGGCCAACGAAAACTCACTCAAGATCGCATTCCACAATCGATTTCCTGCGTCGCGAGTGATCTGTATGGACAACTGCTTCGCCGGTCGAAGTCTAGCGTTAGCCCAATTGACGGACCGACCGGCTTATCGAACTGGACTTCCTAAGACGCTGGATGTCGATTTCATCCCAATGTTTCACCCGTCAGATCCAGACGGAACCACACGTGGCGCCATCGAAACACTGAAGAAATTATTGGCTCGCCATCCAGGCGAGTATGCTTGCCTATGGCTTGAGTTAGTGGCTGGCGAAGGCGGTTACTACCCCGGAACAAAAACTTATTTCGAGCAGCTATGCAAGATCTGCCACGATAACAACGTGCTGATCATCTTCGACGAGGTCCAAACATTTTCGAGATTGAGCCAGCCGTTTGCTTTCCAACACTTCGAGCTGGATGCTTATGCAGACCTTGTGACGCTCGGAAAAATTACTCAAGTGTGCGCCACGCTGTATGGCGAGTCACTTAAACCCAAAGGGCCGGTCCTCTCGCAGACCTTTACCGGTGCGACCGCTTCGATACGTTGCGGCTTGGCTGTATTGGACGAATTGGAGGCCAAGAATTGTTTCGGGACCGATGGGTGGAATATGCGCCGCCACAAGTACTTCAAGTCAAAACTTGAGGCACTCGCCAAAAAATATCCCGGCAAGATTTGTGGCCCACACGGCGAAGGCATGATGATCGCATTCACGCCAGGTAACGGTGGTGCAGACGAGGCCAAGGATATGCTCATGCGACTGTACAACTTGGGACTCATGGGTTTCTTGGCTGGCAGCAACCCGAACCGTATCCGATTCCTGCCACCTCCTGGTGTCACCACCGAACAACACATCGATTTAGCTTGCGACATCATCGAGCAAGCCCTCAAATAACCAACCATGGGCACTGGTTGCGCGTTAATATCCTTTTGGCTGAGCGCTTACTAAAGGATGATACGCAATTCCGCCGTAACGGAACGCATCAAGCGTTTCGATAACGCCTTTATTCGCCTAATCTCTATGAGAGGGGATTTGTCTTTCACACTGTTCCATGCGTTACACGGTCTTCCAGCCATGAATCGGCACGATGATTCGGCGTTTGATTATGCAGGATAAGCTATGAAAATGGCAAAATCGTATCGCAAATAGTATGATAGTAGTCCTGTTTCTCATCATCGGATTGTCCCAGTTCTCATCGCCGTCCTACATGAAAAAGACATCTACCCCGCATGGGTTCACTCTCGTCGAATTGCTCGTCGTCATTGCGATCGTAGGAGTCTTGGTCGGTTTGCTGTTGCCTGCTATTCAGGCCGCTCGCGAAGCAGCTCGGCGAATGTACTGCAGCAACAACTTGAAGCAAATCGGTTTGGCGATGCTCAACTACGAATCGGCGACCAAGCGTGTGCCACCCAGCGTATGCATCAACCCACGTGTCACCACCAACAGCTCGTGGAGCATCCACGGGCGGATTTTGCCCTACTTGGAACAAGACGCTTTGGCAAACCAGATCAACTTGAACGTTGACTGGGAACTTCAACCTATTCTCAATCGACTCGCTCTTTCAACGTATCGATGCCCCTCCGACCCGCGATCTCAACAAGTTCGCGAACATGCTTCGGGAGTCAGTCTATTTCCGACCAATTATGCGTTCAACGTAGGTACGTGGTTTATTTTTGATCCTGTCAGCGGACGAGGCGGAAATGGCGCCACATTCCCAAATGCCAACATCGGATTGCAGTCGATAGTCGATGGAACTAGCAATACACTTTGGTGCGCCGAGGTGCATGCATGGCAGGCGTATACGCGAAATGCTGGACCATTGAGCACAGTCCTGCCAGAGTCGCTTGCCGATGTCGCCATGATGGCCGACTCGGGCCTCAAGGACCGACTCAATACGGATGGAACTGGCACGGGACGAATGGTATGGCCCAATGGACATAGCCATCACAGCGCGTTTACCACAACCCTCTCTCCGAATACCCGCGTCCCATACGTATTCAATGGCGTAACCTACAATATCGACTTCAACTCTCAACAAGAGGGATCCAGCACAACGCGCCCAAGTTACGCGGTGCTCACAGCACGCAGTTGGCATCCCAGCACCGTCAATGCATGCCTCGTGGATGGTTCGGTGCGCGGATATAGCAACAATACAGATAAGCTGGTATGGCGCGCGCTCGGCTCTCGCGATGGACACGAAATTGCCACCGTCGAGTAGTAGCAATGTCGCGAAACATTTCCACTTGGTGGTTGAGCAGCAATCGGATATTGTGCAATGTCGATTTACAAGAACCGTTGCAAGAATCGTCCCATTTTTATTTGATTTCTCCAAGGTCGCATCGCCGTTTTGACTCACTCGTCTTCCATTATGAAAAAAACATCGACGCCGCTTGGGTTCACTCTCGTCGAATTGCTCGTCGTCATTGCGATCATCGGAATCTTGGTCGGTTTGCTATTGCCTGCAGTTCAGGCAGCTCGCGAGGCAACTCGGCGAATGCACTGCAACAATAACTTGAAGCAAATCGGCTTGGCGATGCTCAACTACGAATCGGCAACTCGGCGTGTGCCACCCAGCATATGCATTAACCCACGTGTGACATCCAACACGTCTTGGAGCATCCACGGAAGGCTTTTGCCGTACCTGGAACAAAGCGCGTTAGCAAACCTTGTCGACTTAAACGTTAATTGGGACCGACAGCCCATACTCAATCGTCTCGCTCTTTCAACGTATCGCTGTCCCTCCGACCCGCGATCTCAACAAGTTCGCGAACATGCATCGGGAGTCAATCTTTATCCGACCAATTATGCTTTCAACGTAGGCTCGTGGTTTATTTTTGATCCAGTCAGCGGACGAGGCGGAAACGGCGCCACATTCCCAAATGCCAACATCGGCTTGCAGTCGATTGTCGATGGAACTAGCAATACACTTTGGTGTGCCGAGGTGCATGCATGGCAGGCGTATACGCGAAATTCAGGACCGTCGAGCACGGCAATGCCAGAGTCCACTGCAGATGTTACGATGGTGGCCGACTCTGGACTCAAAGACCGACTCAATGCGGATGGAACGGGTACTGGACGAACGGAATGGCCCAATGGACATAGCCATCACAGCGCGTTTACCACAACCCTTTCTCCGAATACCCGCGTCCCATACGTGTTCAATGGCGTAACCTACAATATCGACTTCAACTCTCAACAAGAGGGATCGAGCACAACCCGCCCAAGTTACGCGGTGCTAACAGCACGCAGTTGGCATCCCGGCACCGTCGGTGCATGCCTCATGGATGGTTCGGTGCGCGGATATAGCAACAATACAGATAAACTAGTATGGCGCGCGCTCGGCTCTCGCGATGGACACGAAATTGCCACCGTCGAGTAGTAGCAATGTCGCGAAACATATCTACCTGGTGGTCGAGCAGCAATCGGTTCGTCATCTGTGCACCGGCTTTGCCCTCTGTGCTAACTCGCACGAGCACAATCGTAGCGAGAAACGTATCGCCGTTTCGAGTCAACGAGCGCCAAGGACAGCTAACGCAGATCATGTTACCGAAGCGACATACCAAGGTTGGCGGCTTGTTCTAATGGATCCAGCCCCAGCGCGGCTTGGAGTTCTGCGAGCGCCACATAAAACTCCCGTTCGGCTTCGAGCAATTTCACTTCGCTTTCGTTGACCTTCAATTCTTGATTGAGCACCCAAGCGAAATCAAATAGACCAGCATCAGTCCCTTTTCGGAATCCTTCCAATGCGGCGCGAGAGCGTTTCACGAGATCGCGTGCCACTGCGACATTTCGCTGCGCGGTATCCAATGCGTTGCGCGCAACTTGAAGATCGATTCCGATCTTGTTTCGCTGAAGTTCATATTTTTGTGCAAACTGTGCGAGCTTGGATTGCGTACTTTGGATTTTTCCGATCGGCTTGCGGCGTTGGATGGGGACTCCTCCAACCACTCCGGCTTCGAGTTGAAATTCGCCTTTGTCATTCAGTGAGCTGGTGCCTTGGCCCATATTCTGAACCGATTGAACGGTGAAGTCCAAATTGGGCAGCATCTGGTTCTGAGCCAACGACAAATCCCATCGCTGCGATTGCATCTCAAGCTTGATGAGCACTAGCTCAGGTCGGCGTGCAAGCGCATTTCGATAGTCATCTTCGAAGACGCCGGGCGGTAGATCAACGATTTCGGGGAAGTCGTTGGGTAGCCATTCGGGAGGTACCAACATTGGCGCCCCACCTTCATCGCGAAGGAACAATGAGAGTTTGAACGCGGCGTCACGAAATTTTTGCTTGGCTTCATTGACCTTGAGCAATCGTTCGTAGATTTGGGCCGCATTCAGATCGACGTCGAGCCGAGCAGCCTTATCGGCTTGGAAACTCTTCTCCAGTTGCACGCCGCGTTTCTCGGCGATATCGAGCAAATTCTCGCGAGCTTTGAGGATGGTTCCCGCTTCGACCCAAATCCAAAAGGCCCTGGATGCATCCTGGCCAGCCATCAATAGTTGGTGCTGTATCTCCGGTCCAACTGCCTGTTGACGTAAATTGGCTTGAAAAAGCTCGACACGCTGTGGATCGATCGCACGCCCTTGAAGAAGCGGCTGAACAAGCGCGACCTTGAATTCGCCGCCGTCGTTCGTTTCTCGTTCTTTGTACCAAGGCTCGTAGTTGCCACGCCCAATGCGATAGCCAGCGCTTGCGTATCCGCCCCACCACAGCTGTCTCGCAAAGCCGATGCCATTGCGGTACGTCTCGTAGAAGCCGACAGGCTGATTGAGCGAGAAATACTCCAGCTTGGTATCGTACGCTCCCCAGGCAGATGTTTGTTGCCCGCCCGCGACTCCGGCTTGCAAGCGAGCTATCTCCAAGAGTGGGAAGGCTCGGTACGTCGATGCGATGACGTCGGATAATTGCAATTGCTGGCCCATCGATTGGGCATCCAGCTCTAATGTTGGCATCGCTTCGCGAACCGGTGCATTCTTGTCGGATTCCGCTTGATTCTTGTCTGACTTTTCCTTGTAGTCGTCTTCCGTCTGTTTGGATTGTTGGCGTGAGCGACTCGGAGGTTCGGTGTCTTTACTGTCCTGATTGCGGGCCCGTTCCGTGCGTTCTCGAAGGCGTTTTTCGAGCTCCTCTAGCGAAGGTCGTTTGGATTGCTCCGCGTCCTTCTGTACCGGGTCGGGAATAGTCGGCAATTGGGCGACGGCAAAAGGCTGTATATAGATGCTAGCAATGCAGGTTCCAACGATCAGCCTAGCCAAGCGAGCTAATTGAATTTGGGAAGCTTGGGATCTTTGGCCTTGTCGTCGCCAGGTTGGGCCTTGGTTGGCGGAATTCCGTTCAATTGTCGCCATATCTCAAACCCGAGCGGAACTGTGTTAAGAATGACCCAGCCGTTAGCTTTGACCCCTTGCCTTAGATATCGACTATCAGGCCATTTTTCTTGCCTCGGATCCTCGGGATCAGGCCCGACGATGATTTTGAAAATCCCGTCGCCATCATCGGCCGGATTGACGGCAATCACTTCTCCGCCAAAAGTTCCGACAGCGACGCTGGGCCAGCCGACAAACTGAATGGCAGGCCAACCATCGAATTGCAGCCGAACCTTGTCTCCGACGCTAATGAGAGGCAGATCCAGTCCACGGACGTTGAACTCGACTGCGAGATCGGAGGTGTCTGGGATGACTTCAAAGAGCTTGTCGCCCTCTTTGACGTTGTTGGTCCCGACTTGAGAGAAAATCGATTGAATTCGACCTGTGCTTGGGCTAACGATTTTGAGCCGCTCAAATTCACCTAACTTGACTCTAAGTTCACTGAGTTTTGCAGAATAGGTGGAAACATCGCCTCGATTCTTCTCTACTTTTTGGTCTAGCTCGATGATCTTGGTTTCCACCTCGCTACGTTTGCTATCCCGAGCTAGTTCTTTACTTTGAAGATCTTTGTAAGCTTCTTCAGCCGCAGCGTGCTCTTTGATCAGTTTTTGCTCTTCCTCTTCTTCTTTGTTCTCCGCAGCCCGGTAGTCTATAAGCGAGACCACATCCCCTTTCAGTTTCGTTGCGACCTCTAATTCGCGTACGGCTTGATCATGCACACGCTTTTGCGCGCCGATCGATGCGATCGTTTGTTGCCATTTGGCCCGTTTGGCTTCGATTTCGGCATCGATGGAGGCAAGCATCTGCTTCAAGTTCTCTCGTTCGGTCTTGATTTGCATGATGCTGTTTTCAAGAATGTTGTTTGCAAACTCAATATTCTTTTCCAATGCATTGACTTGGACCAGTGTTTCGAGGAGTTGATCCTTGGAGAGCGGTTCGATCTCCATGATGATTTCCCCCTCTTTGACGATTGCCCCTTCGCGGATTTCAGGTCGCATCGAGCGGATAATGCCCTTGGCCTGGCTTTGTACAATTTGACGTCTCAATTGCGGAAGCCTCGCAACGACCTCTCCCTCGCACCGCGAAGTTTGTTGCCATGGCAAGAATATGGTTGCAAGCACAAACCCGATTAGCAAGATAAACATCAGTCTCGATAACGCGCGTGCAAACCAACTAGAACGTACCAAATGCATGGCGGGGAATCGCTGACCGAGGCTCTGCGATGGCCTCAAGCGAATCATTCGTTTTGGCGGACCGACGGTACCCGAGTTCGATGATTCCGTTTTCGTTTTCCGTTCGTTTTCGGTGAGCATTATGAAGCCTGTCCCGCGTGATTGGCTGCCAAGTCTCGATGACCATCGCACTGTTCGATTATCGCTTGGTCGTGCGTCGCGACGATAAGTGTCCAAGGTTGCTTTCGATCGCTCAGCCGTTCCCATACTCGCATTCTCATTTTTGGCGGCAGTCGATCGAGCGAACCATCGATTAGCAGTAGCCTCGGGCGCGTTGCGACAGCACGAGCGATCATCAGTCTGATCGATTGGCTACCGCTCAACGGATATCCACCACTTTGAAGCATGGTTTCGAGACCATGTGGCAATGCCAAAGCTTCGTCCCACATGTCGACACTTTGGAGGGCGTTTCGAACTTCCGTCGATCCGACCGAGAGCCGATTGAGCGAAATATTCTCAAGAAATGTCCCGCGAAAGATCTCCGTGTCCGCGGCAAATGAGACCATCGATCCGTCGGCGAATCGATTGACTTCCCGCGAGTCAACTCCACCGATCTCGATGTAGCCCTCTCCAGGGTGACGCAAACCGCAAAGGGTCTGCATCAAAAGTGACTTTCCACAGTCTCCTTCGCCCACGATGGCAAATCTTTGTCCATTTTCAATCTTGAGATCGCCTACATGCAGATGTTGATGAACGGATACTAGTTCAAGCGATTTGAAACGCACGTCGACAGGCCCAACACCTGCGTCCAGAGAACGCGACGGAGGTAGCGTTGGCAGATCGATCAAATGCCCCACTTTGTCTACGGCGGACAACAAGTCATAGAAAGATTCCAGGGACTTACCGATCTTGGCAAACGCTCCTACCACCACGACGACCACCGACACGCTGGCCACCAGCTGCCCCATCGAAAGGCTTTCGGAAATCACGAGCCATACACCCAACGAAAGCAAGGAAGAGATCGAAACAGCGTAAAGGACCAATGCAAACAGAGTTTGGCGCATCAAAACAACGAAGTGATTACGACGCGCGCCAAGGTATTCCACCGTCAACCGATTGGCCCGATCCACGACCAAATCTCCTGCTCCATGAACTTGAAACGCGGTGGGATTTCCGATCACGTCTTGGAGCCAATGCGCTACCCGGTACTTGATCAACGATTCTTCTATCGCCGTGCGCACCGCGTTGCGTCCGAGCAGATACAGAATGACCGTCATGGCCATGATTAATACTAGGTCAAAGGCCAATAGAAACGGACTATACAGCGCCAAAAGAAACAATCCAGTCAACGTTTGAATGACGAGCGAAAGTCCGTCCACGAGAAGTGATGCGGTCGCCTTCTGCAGCGTCATCACGTCGAAGAAACGGTTTGCCATTTCCGGGCCGTGGATTCCGTCCATCGCACTTCGTTCCAACCGCGGAAGCCTCTCTGCCAAGTCACCCACCACCCGAACAAACATTCGACGTTGTAGAATTTCGACGATGAAGTACTGCAGCCCTTTGATGACCGCAGACAGTGTCAGGATGCCAAACAGTAAGACTGCGAGCCAAATCAAGGGTTGGGTCAGGCTCGCAAAGCCAATTGTCGTCACCATCTGCTCAACGGCCAACGGGGTCGCTAAATCGAGCACGGCTACGATAAATCCGAAAATGACTAGCGACCAAATATCTCTCGATTCAAACTTCAAGAAGCGAATTAGACGCCGTTGGGGTGAGATGTGTTCGTGATGACCATGACCGTGAGCGTTCGTTACCCGATGTAGCTTTTCTGGGTCGGCTCGATGTTCCGTGGAAGTCGTTTCACATCGTAGCGTCGGTTCCGCCACAAAACAGATTGGTGACTCCAATCGAACGAAATTGCGAGCTAGCTGCGACTTGGAAACCGAGTCGGTCGTCGTTCCCTTGAGATCGATCGTAGCGGATTCGGCGCGTCGAAAGGCGGGATGTGAAAATACAAAGGCCGTTGGAGCAATAGGCGACCGCTGCAATACGGCAACACTAAAATCATCCAACAAAAGTTGCCAAATGTCGCCAGCATTCAACTCGACGGGTGCTAATCGGATTCCAATGCTCTGAGCGGCACGCATCATGGCGACCGTCATCGCATCATGCGAATCCAACCCAATATCGATCATGGCATCGTTGATGGCTTGTTGGATTTTGGAGCTTTCGACCGGCACATTGAGCCGAATCGAAAGCTCCGCGAGCATGCCTCGCATCACGTCCTTTAACAAGTCGCCAGTTCGAGGGTCTGGAATTTGACGCAGCATTCGTCGGTCGAGTCAATTCAGTTGGAGGGCGAAGGTCAACCTGCAGAGTCCATGGCTGGAGATGTCACATTATTGGGCGCAATAATCGGACGCTAAGGTCTTTTTTCACAATAAACATTGCGAAATTGTCGAAAAAAAGCTCTGCACGCACAACCAATGGTATGTGATTAATGCTTTTCGACGAAGATCTCCTAGGTGCATGTCTGAGTGCGCGCTTGTGTGACAATATGGCTCACGATTGTTGGGGGGAGCTTGAGACGCAATACGACCAACCAACGTATTTGTTTGCCGTGTACCAATTTTCGGACGTACGAGCAAATTGGCATGTCGTTCGCCATATTGCACCATGAGGGCGAAAATCGCAGCTTCTCCGAGGCAGATCACTCATCGTCGCCGAAATACGCTGTCGCTAAAGCGGATTCGCCCTGGTTTTCAATCCGATTCACAAATTGAGGCACCCATGATTCACGAAGTAGCTGGCGATATTCTCCTCTCACAAGCTCAAGCAATTGCTCATGGAGTTGCTCCCAACGATCATTTCGACTCGGGCTTGGCTCTCGCTTTGCGCGAGAAGTGGCCGTCGATGGCAAAAGACTTTCGACACTTCGCCCATCAGTCCCATCCCAAGCCAGGTGAAATTTGGATGTGGGGCGGAACAGGCGGCGCGCGAATCTTTAACCTGATGACGCAAGACGGAGATCACGCGCATGGTTCGCGGCCAGGCAAAGCCTCGGTAGCGAACGTCAATCACTGCCTGCGGCGACTCCGACATCAAATCGAAAAGGAAGGGATCGCTAGCCTTGCATTGCCAGCGTTGGCAACTGGCGTAGGTGGGCTCGATTGGTCGGACGTTAAACCGCTCGTTGAACAGCACTTGGGAGATCTACCCATACCCATTTATGTTTACTCTTCGTATCATCCAGGGATTCAAGCGAAAGAAGCGGCCTGAGCCGACCTTATGAACGACAACTTGTTGCCCCATGAATCAGCCTCATGCCCCAAGCTCTCCCAGACCGCAACGGATCTTGGTCCTCAATGCAGGCTCGTCCACTCTCAAATACGCACTCTTCGAAGACTCGCGTGTCACCGAATCTCGGACCGTTCAACTTAGCGACAAGGTCAGCCTAAAAGACACGGTACGGTCAGTCATCGAATCGAATCGCCAATGGACCTTGGATGCAATCGCGTATCGCATTGTTCACGGCGGCAAGGAATTGACGGCCCCTACCAAGATCAACGAGCGCGTACTCGCGCAGCTTCGCGAAACGATTCGCTTGGCTCCACTGCATCAGCAACCCGCCATCGTGACGATCGAGACCGCGTTGGACCTTTGTCCTCACGCGGTCCACGTAGGCTGCTTTGATACCGCCTTTCATGCGACGATGCCCGTCGAGGAAAGAATGCTCGCCTTGCCTAGAACCTATTTCGACGCGGGTATTCAACGCTTTGGATTTCACGGCCTTTCTTACGAATCGATCGCATTGCAGCTTCCCTCGATTTCTCGCCGCGCCTCACATGGACACACGGTCGTTTGCCACCTCGGCAGCGGTTCCAGCCTGTGCGGCATGACCGGATGCCAAAGTCGCTACACCACCATGGGTTTTACCCCGCAAGACGGGCTGATCATGGGCACTCGCTGCGGTCGCATCGATTCAGGTGTTGTGCTGCATCTTTTGCGAAACGAACACACGCTTGAACAGGTCGAACAGTTGCTCACCAAGCAATCGGGACTTCTGGGAATCTCGGGTACGAGCAGCGACATGCGCGAACTTATTCAGCAAAGCAACCAGCGACCAGATGCCAAACTAGCTGTCGACATGTTCTGTCGTTGTGTGGCAAAAGAAATATCTGCGGCTGCGACGGCATTGGGCGGTTTCGATGCGCTCGTTTTCACCGCTGGAATGGGTGAAAACTGCCAGCTCGTTCGCGCCAAGATCGTGGAACATCTCAAATGGCTTGGGGCCCGCATCGATGAGTCAGCAAACGAACGAAATTTTACACAACTACAGGCTGCGTCCAGTTCGATCGAGATTTTGCGGATTCCAACCGACGAACAGATGATCATCCAACAGCACGCTCAAAGATTGCTATCCCACGACTGATTCGATCGGGCTCGAAACGGTCGAAGATCCCAACACAGCATCCAATATCGAATTCTCGTCCGCGTCAGGCGCAACCGCGCGAACGCAAGTCAAGCTGCTAGGCCGCCCTGCACTCAACGTCCCGACATGATCGGCGATCCCTAGAAACTCGATCGCGTCTAGCGAGATCATCCGCAGTATCTGGAGCGATGATAGCTGGGCGTGTGTTGCACGAAGAAACTGCGCTTCGCACCACAAGTTCAAATCGGGATTCGACGCTCTCGAATCGGTCCCAATCAGATGCCCAACGCCAGCCGAAACTCTCTCAACCAGAGGATAACACGTCGAGTCGTCGTTCGTATGACCAAAAAATCGGTGCGTGCGAGGACAATGAACCAGCCTGAATGAACTAGATTGTTTTGCCATGAAGTCCAATTCAGACACTGATAGATAATTGCCATGTACCACAAGAACTCTATGCGCATGCTCTAACTGAACCAGATGTTCCGAAACGCTACCTAGCGAATTAACAAACTCTTTACCAATCAACGGACCGAGCAACCCGCTGAACGGGCCAGTCCCGTTCGCTAGCCATTGCATCTCATCGCGAGACTCGGCCAAATGCATTGAAACTAACCGCCATTCTTGCTGCGATCGGTCCGCAACACGTCGAGTCACATTCAGCGATGTTGTGTAGGGTGCATGCGGGGCCAAACCCACCGGTCCAATCCAAGCGGGCATCGTGGATGCACACTGCTCTTCGAGAAACATCCGCGATCGATCATAGCGTTCCGGCAATACGTCCATCATTTCAATGCACGGCTGGACCACCATACGTCGATCGGCCGCGAGCCAATCTGGATCCCAAGGTTGAGTTGTCATATCAACCAACCAGCGTACGC
>JBEBHM010000059.1:0-19201 GCA_040080875.1 Pirellula sp. | reverse complement strand
TGGGATGGGTGAAGTCTATTTGGCAGAAAACGTCGAGGACCGAACAGCAACTCATGTCGCCTTGAAAGTCATTAAACTCGGGATGGACTCGCGTCAGGTCGTGGCAAGATTCCAACTCGAGCAAGAGGCGCTTCAGAAACTGAATCATCCAGGCATCGCGAGCTTTATCGAATCGGGTGTTACAAAATCTGGGAGAGCTTGCGTCAGGAGCACGCGATGGGGAAGTTCGAATATGGGATGTTTCAACGAGCGAGTGCCAACGAACTTTGCCTAGGCGCAACGAGCCAGTGCGATGTCTTCGGTGGTCGCCCAACGGTAAATGGCTTGCAACTGCAGATGGCGGGATCGGAGTGCATATCTGGTCGACGGACACTTGGAACGAAATCAAATTTGTCGAAACGCATGGCAAGGGTGCATTGTCCATCGCTTTCTCGTCCGATTGCCGATATCTGGCGTTGGGAGGTTATCTAGGTGAGCTGACAATCCTCGAAACGGACCATTTTCGTGAATTGCAACGTACACACTTGCCGCATCAAATAGGCTCTCTGCAGTTCGGCCATCGACATGAATTGTTGGTTGGCGGACTGACAGGCGAAGTTACAGTCTTTCAGTATTCTGGCCCTAGAAAGTTATGGGCGTCAGCACGTCGCGAACAAATTTCTGCGAGCAAGGCAGCCATTCGTTCGCTCGCTTTTTCCGCAGTCGACAATCGGATTTATGTACTTTCACGCGAAGAACGTGCGATTCGCATTCAATCCCAAATTGCATTCATCGGTTGCGATGCTACCAGACCGCTGCCAATCCCTGTCGGTATGGTTGCGGAATCCAAACTAGTTTTGGATTCCGATGAAAAGGGGTTCAATGCAAAGCTACGGCATGTGGACACAAATCGCATTGAGTGGACCGTGTCAGACCCCATCTTACGCTCTTGCTTGCCAGTGTATTCGGCGCGCCGAGAATTGGTGATCCTGGCATGTACAAGTAAAAATGAGAGCATTGTTTATCTTTTTCGACGAAGGGACGGGGAGCTCATTGCTCGCTTGCCATTCCCGGTCGACGGGCTGAGCCTTTCACGAGATTCCAAGTACTTAGTTGGAGGCGGCTGGAGCGGCCAAGTTCGGGTTTGGGATTTGGATACGCTGGACTTCATAGATTTGCCCTACGGGCAAGGTGAATTTGAAGCGGTCGCAAAGTTCTCGCCAAACGACGATCTGTTGGTCGTTGGTCCCGCAGGCACACGAAGTTTAACTTGCCTAAGAACTGGAACTTGGGAGACGATTCGAGAAGCGAATACGACTTCGAATTGGGGTACTTTTGAATTCTCCCGATCAATTAACTCATTGATCGTGGGAGAATCAGGTAAGATCTCAGCATGGGACTCTGATTTGAAGTCTCGACAATGGTCTGCCGCATTTGGCGGGATCGAAGGTCACGACAAAGTTTTTAGTCTAACACTAACGCCCGATGAATCCACGGTCGTAGGTTACATTGGCCAAACGGCGATTCGATTCTGGGATCGCAAGACACGAAGCGAGTTGTTCTCTCAAACGATTCCTCGCGGCGGAGCGGAGTGGCTAAGCTTCGCTGATCCCAACACGCTGCATGTCGACGCAAGCGACGGATGGTATGTCCTGTCTGGGAAACCAATCGAACGGAAAACCGTCGCGGAGTAACTTCGATATTGCTCGCACATGGTCACCATAGCGAGCTGCCTTGATTGAATGAGGAATAGGAAGCTTGCGGCCGACCAGGTACAATGCACAAGTCTCGTGCGACTTCAATCCGTTTTTTAGGAGTTGAAGGTAGTGGATCTTGCTAAAGATCTTTGTGATCCAGGAGGTTTAACAACCTCCACTACCCGAATGGTTTTCCCTGAAGACGCACAAATACTGCCATCACGAGTCGAATACGCAAGAGTGGGATCGCGTCACGATATGAAGCGTTTCAACAAGAACCCGTTTCCTGGGATGAACCCTTGGCTAGAATCCCACTGGGGAGATATTCACACTAAATTGACAACCTATTCTTGCGATGCGATTCAGCGGGCCTTACCGAGCGGTTTGCAAGCGCGGGTCGAGGAGTATTTGGCCGTCGAGGAAGAGTTCGGACCCGCAACTTTCAGCACTCGAAGAATATCGCCCGACATTTCAATCTTGCAATCGGCATCCAATCGACAAATAGAGCCGCAATCAGCCAGCATCGCAATCGCTGGGGACGACGAGCCATTTGTCTTTCGTCGGCAAAGCGAACCGCAGACGCTTCGCAATATCCAAATCATCGATGTCAAGGCCGGTCGGCGTGTCGTCACCGTCATCGAATTTCTAAGCCCAGCCAACAAAACCGAACGCGGCAAAAAGCACTATCAACAGAAGCAGCGTGAACTGATCGAAGCGTCGGTCAATCTGGTCGAGATCGATTTGCTCCGGCGAGGTGAATGGGTGATTGCTGCCGACGAAGTCGACTATCCAGTACACTGTCGTGAACCGTATCGAATCTGTGTCACGCGTGCTGAGACCTTAGACGAGGGAGAAGCGTATTCGGCATCGTTTGCATTTCCGTTGCCTCGCATTCGAATTCCACTTCGTAAGGACGACGCCGATATTCGTTTGCCGCTCCAAGCATTGCTGAATCAAGCTTACGACAATGGACGCTACGCCGAAGATTTTGATTACGACATAGCACCCGAGATTCCGCTAAAGCCAAACGACGACGTAGTGGTTAAGCAGGTCTTGAGTCAAAGTAGCGGATGACCTCATTCGACTTTTCGCGACTAGTTCAATTCGCAAAACAACAGGAGCAAAGTAAATGGACCTGAATGGACAATTACCCCCGTCACACTTGTCGCGCGGACTAGAGCATCCCTTGCGATGTGTCCGAGACTTCTCTTTGAAAGTACTGTCTACTCGCCCAACCTTAGCAGCGGGTCACTCCGATCGCTTGTTGGCGTCGCTGGATCGCTACGGAGTCGTTGAAGCATTTTCGCATTTCTACGTGGTGACAAAGTTTCAATGTACGGAGCCACTTCTTCGTTGGTTGCTCGAGAAATCAGCTTCGAATTTTGGATTAGATACCGAGTGTGTTTCGCGCGCCGAGAGTTGCTGGAGCTGGATCGCTTCTGCGGACCTCTCAGTTTTAAAGTCGTACGAGAAAGAGATTCTGGACGCATCAAACCATTGGAACGATTCCGTGATGGGATTCTCTTTCTATTCAAAGGTCGACCAGGATATCGCTTGGCGTTTTCGGCACGAGATCCTCCCAGAACAGGTACGTTGGGAAAAAGCTGTTAGCATCGTAGAGACATTGGACGCGCTCGAAGGTGACGCATCGTTTGACGAATTTCCTGATAAACTCATAGAAAAAACGATAGCACTGTTGCGACCGAAACTTATTTTGCCCGAGTCAAGGCAAGCAGCGCTTGCGGCCATCGGTGCTTCTCCCCAGTGGGAAGAAGCATATTGGATGAACGGATTGCTAATCACTGCAGTTGGATCGATGGGACTGGATGAACCGTCAGCAATTGAGTTCCTTTTTGATTTGCTGAACGAGGATATCGATTACTACAACGACGAAGTTGCGTCGAGCCTTGCGAGATTGGGATCGCAAGAGTTGATGCAAGAGTTCAAGAACAGGTATCTCGGCAGTGACTACGGTCCGCGATTGTACATGTCGGATGTTACGGAGCGAGTCTACGCTCCATGGGCAGCCGACTATTGTCGTGAATTGCTCGCACTTGAGGACGAAGGCGAATTGCGTCCATGGCTTGCAAATGCGCTGGCGGATCAGTGCATGTCGCAGGACGCTGAATTGCTTCGCGCGATCGTGGATGAGGATAAGGACAATCCTCAATACATCGACATACTGGAAAAGTTGGATATTTTGACTGAGTTGTCTCAGGACGATTTTGACGCAGACAATTCGCGACTTCTTGAGATCGAAGCACGAAAAACTTCCACTAGGGAAAACTCCCGAGGATTGATGACGTCGCCTAGTCCTAGTAAATGCCCTCATTGTGGCGGCTACCATTCAGACGATTCTCATAACATGGACGACACCGATGAGTTCGATGAATTCGAGGATCACGAGGATTTCGATGACCATCTGCATGGCGGGTCATTGCTGAGTCGACCACTCGCATCGCAGAGGACGACCGATTCGGGCCCAACCACGATTCGCAACGTTGTTCGCGTCAGTCGCAACAGCCCCTGCCCGTGTGGAAGCGGAAAAAAATACAAGAAGTGCTGCATGCGAAAATAACCGCTGCAGGATAACAATGGAATCAGACGACAACGAAATCGGCGAATCCGAACGGTTTCTCGAGGTAGCCTACGACTACACGCCGATGCTTCCGCACATTTTGCAGCATCTGCGGGCCTCCGTTTTTGTCACGACCTATCAAGCTGGCAAACTCTTGGTACTGGGTGTCGACAATGATCGACTTTCGATCAGCTTCAGCAACTTCGATCAGCCTATGGGCTTGACCGTCGATGCACAAAGATTGGTCATCGGTTCTCGACGCCAAATGAATTTCCTTCGAGCCAACCGCGACGTCGCACCGACGGTATCTCCTCCGGGAAAGTGGGACGTCTGTTTTCTGCCTAGGACCACCACATGGACAGGAAGTATCCAAGGGCATGACATCGCATGGGGAACGGAGGGTCTGTGGGTGGTCAACACGTTGTTCTCGTGCTTATCGACATTGCACGATGAATATAGCTTTGTTCCTCGCTGGCGTCCGCGATTTATCTCGCAATTGATCGATCAAGATCGATGTCACTTGAATGGCCTCGCCATGGTCAACGGCATGCCTGGTTTTGTGACTGCCATGTCCGAGACCGACACAGCTGCCGGATGGCGGCCCACCAAGGCCACTTCGGGCGTCCTCCTAGATGTCGCTTCGGGCGAGACCATTCTGCGTGGTCTATCCATGCCTCATTCGCCTCGATGGTATGACGGCAAGCTGTGGGTACTCGACTCTGGTCGAGGTGCTCTTTGCTGCGTGGATATAGCTCGAGGCCAATTGGAAACCGTGGAACTGTTCCCGGGCTACACGCGCGGCCTTGCCTTCGCCGGTCAGTTTGCGTTCGTTGGGCTTTCTCGAATTCGGGAGACATCCGTGTTTGGAGGAGTTCCTATTGCGGAATATCGCGAGCAACTCAAATGCGGAATCGGGGTGGTCGATCTCCGTACAGGAAAGACCGTCGCGGTTTTTCAGTTCTCTTCAGGTGTAACGGAAATTTTCGCGGTGGACGTTCTGCAGGGGAACGCATGCCCGTATGTTGCGGGTTCCGACTACGAAGGCAAACAAACCGATGTGTGGATCGTCCCCACACCTGGAACCCAACCGCGGGAGGCCGCCCGTAGGCCTTGGTACTCGAATCCGACTCCTGAGGTTGCATCGAGACCGGTTTCCAATTCCGAGTCGGCGGTCGAGACATGGCTGGAGTCGAATCCCAAAGATGCGGCTGGTTGGATTACGTTAGGCAATCTGCTTCAAGAACAAAATCGGCAATCCGAAGCGTTGGACTGTTATCGCAAGGCCATTGCCATCGACCCCAAATCGATTCCAGCCCGGCAGAATTATGCTTACTTGCTTTTCAATCAAGGGGAACCGGAGCAGAGCCAGGCCGAATTCGATGCGTTGATCGAGCTCGATCTCTCTCCGATGAACCAACTACTGAGGGCGTCGGTGTTACCGATCATCTATGATTCGACGGAGCATATCGATGTTTGGCGCGCGGCACAGACCGCGAATCTAAGTCGACTCGTTGACCTTGCGGAACCGGTGGACGCTTCGAAGCAATTGGTTCCAACGGCCTTTTTTTCGCCGTATCAGGGCACGAACAACATTGAACAAAAGGTATTGCGTGCAAGAGCGATACGCGGCGACGAGCAGCCGATCCCCGGTCGATCGCGGTCATCTGGTGAGCGATTGCGAGTTGGTTTTCTATCCGCGTACTTTCGAGACCATACGATAGGACGACTTAACATTGGTCGCCTCGAAAACTTGGATCGCCAGCGATTTGAGTCCGTCGTTTGTTCAGCGAACCGGGCTGTGGATACCTTCAGTCAACGGTTTGCTGCTTGTGCCGACACCTATGTCCAAGTCCCACGTGGGTTTCCAGAAGCGATCGCTGCCATACGGTCTTTAAAGTTGGACGTTTTGTTGTTTGCGGACGTTGGAATGGACGCGCTGACTTCCACGCTAGCTCATTCGCGACTTGCCCCGGTTCAGTGCACTACCTGGGGACATCCCGAGACGACTGGCAGTCCGTGCATGGACTATTTTCTATCGAGTGAATTGTTTGAGATCGAGTCGGCCCAGTCGCACTATACGGAGCGGTTGATTCGCATGCCGATGATTGGAACATACTACGAGCGACCTGTGCTGGGCCGCGCGAATGACCAAGTTGGAAGCAACGCATGGATCGCGAAGCAGAGGGCAAGGCTGGGCTTGCCCGAATCGAATCATCTCTACGTGTGTCCTCAGTCTCTGTTCAAACTGCATCCAGATAATGATCGAGTCTTTCGCGAGATTCTTGACACCGACGCTGCGGCTCGTTTGGTAATGATCGAGGGTCGCGTACAAGCCTGGACCGAGCGTTTGAAGCGGCGTTGGAGTACGAGTTTAGGATCGTTAGCGGAACGGGTGATTTGGCTTCCAACGCAGAAGAATCAAGATTACTTGAGTTTGCTGAGTGTGGCCGACGTGGTCCTTGATCCGTTGCATTTTGGCGGAGGAAATAGCAGTTACGAAACATTGGCCATGGGAGTTCCCTTGGTGACGTATCCAAGTCAGTTTCTGCGGGGCCGGATTACGGCTGGGCTGTATCGCAGGATGGGATTCGATGCGTGCGTTTCGGACAGCCCGGAATCGATGTCCAAGTTGGCGTTGCGACTAGCCTGCGACAGGGACTATCGGGATCAAGTCGTTTCGAACATTCGGGAAACTTCACATATTCTCTTTTCAGACATGCAAGAAGTCCGTAGTTTTGAGTCGGCGATACTATCGATGTCACGTTAGTAGAGGAGTTG
Organism: Pirellula sp.; assembly: GCA_040080875.1. Taxonomy (GTDB): domain Bacteria; phylum Planctomycetota; class Planctomycetia; order Pirellulales; family Pirellulaceae; genus JBKCUI01. The sequence goes on along the minus strand of JBEBHM010000059.1, from coordinate 12,169 downwards.
CTCCGCAACTCCGCCCCGCACGTGCCGACCCGCAACATACCGCTCCGCAACTCCGTCCCGCACATGCCGACCCGCAACATGCCTCGATCAACCGGAATCGCTCCTCACCGAGTTGCGGAGCAACTCGTCTACGGTCTGCGCCTTCAATCGTTGTTTTAAGGGATTAGGGTGCTGGATCTTGTTCAAGATCTCTGCGACCTGGGAGGTTTAACAACCTCCACTGCGTCATCCAGATAGATTTATGGGTTGAGCCGCAGGCGATAGCCGCGAATTTAATCGCAAATCATCGTATCGCAGCTAGCGCTTGCGGCTCAAGACAACCCCTATTTTTAATCTGGACAAAGCGCTAGCTATTACGGAAATACGGCCTTGCCCTGGTAGCGATGATCCGCTGGAATCATTTCTCGTTTGACGACGATGATCGTTTCCTTGGCATAGTTCAGAAGTAACATCGGATCCGCACTTACAAATCGTTCGATCAAATGGGCCGCATACAATTTCATAAGATCTTCACGCGCAGCTAGTTTGGAAAGGCCGATCAATGCTTGCACTTCGTCCTGGGTCAAACTGTGCGATTCGAGAAGGGGCAGCGCACCGATTACAATTCGCAATGGGTCGAGTCCGTACGAGCTGGCTAGCGCGATGGAGCCCATATTAGACTTGTTAAGCAAACTGACCGCTGTCCGAGCATACCACTCTTCCGATAGCGGCTCTGGAAATCGTTCTGCGATCGCATGGATCAACGAACCTGCCTCCGACATACGGGATGTTAGGTTCGCGGTGTTGCAAAACCTGATCAAGGTGTCGACGTAGGCCGGGTCCGTTGCGATCGATCGCCGCATCAACGCCTCGTAATCGAGTTGCGCATTCTCTACTTGCACCAACGTACCGCTCATTGTAATGGTCGGCGATAGCGTTGCCGTGTCATTGCAAAGGGCCCAAAACGGATCGGAGCTAAACGAAGGTTTCGGGCCTTGAATTGAATTCAACTGTGCAGTTGAGCCGACGCTGACGATCCGGCGACCATTCATGTTGGACTGACGCGATTGCGCGGACAAGGTGGCAAGTGGACTTCCGGACGCTTTCTCCCGTTCCAATTTCGCGAGCAACTCAGTCGAATTGGGGGATTGTTCCAACCTCGTCCAGACCTTGGAACACTTTTCTATGAATTGTATCAAGAGCTGATTGCGAGACTGGCCATAGGGATCTGATTGACTTGGCAACGTTAGCTTGAGAGTATCTTCGACTTTCTTAGTACTTCCGTCGGCGAATTCATTTGCTAATTTGTGAAAGAAAGCATCCCCAAACGGATCGCGGAGGATTTGCCTTTCAAGCACTTTGATCCGATCGCCCACTCGAAAGACCACTCGCGCGCAACTGGAATCTCCACCCAGCCATTCGAATGAGTCATAGGGAATGCGCCAAGCCGAATCGCTTCCTAACCGCCGTTCATCGAACGAAAGTTCTTGAAGATACGACCCGACGCGCCCCTTGCCGTCACCGCGCTGAGTGATCGCAACAATCCAATCTTGCTCGCCATCGCAACTGGCGTTGACGGCCTCGACTACGATCGGCAGAACCGTTCGCAATGGCGAAAGTGGCTCTGCGGATGGAACGCCGGGGAACCGGAGGGTCCTTGGGAGTTCAGTACGAACAGTGTTCGTCGTACCAAAGCTGAACCGCGGGCGAAGACAACTTAAGGGATCGATCCAATAATCGGACTCGCGGTCGCAAATGCACTGAACCGATTCCTTGATCAAACTGGGTTCCGGTATCTCCTGAATGGATGGTTCTTGGTTTTGAAGCCGCCACTTGAGCATTCCTTTGTTGGTAACGCCGGTAATCCAATCGCCTTCCGGATGAATAGCGATATTACTATTGGCCAAGTTCACTTGGACGCAGGCACGGAGATTTCGAAGACGGTTCTCCAGGGCATAGAGTCGATTCGAATTGGCAACGATGCCAACGACATCCTCTGCTTGGGCAACGACGACGCGAACAATCTTGCCAATATCAGAGTTCCACTGATGCAGCGGAGCCCCGTCGCCGGTCGAGATCCTGACGATCGATTCATCGTTGTGAATGAGAATCGTATCGGACTTGGCCTCGAAAAACGCCTTGCTCGGGTTTTTGATTGGGCAGGGAAATCGCCGGACCTCGGTTCCTGAATCGACACTCCACTCGATAATCTGATTCCCCACTGTCCACATTCGCCTACCGGTGGAATCGAGACAAACATCGATCGCATTGCCAGTTTTTGCATCATCTAAATCCAACAGCTCTTCGGGTTCACGGTAGGGTTCAACGTACCGCCGATATGCCACCCAGATTTCGCGGCTCATCCATTCAGGACGCTCATCGAGCCCTGAAGCTTCTTTTTTGCGGTTCAAATACGCGTCTGTGAGTTGATCGCGATCCAGTTGCTGAGGGAACCGAAACTGCGTCGGAGGAACGGTGGTTGCCCGCCAAACGTATTGATCTCGCATCGTTCCGCCGACCACATCCGCAGGCAATGCAGGAATGGGAGGTACCTGCAAGTCTGGTGACCGGTCACATCCAATCGACGTGATCAGAACGGGCAGTAGTACCGGAAGGAACTTAAGGGAACGAAGTGGCTTCCATCGTATGCACCGAGTCATTTTTTGGGGGCTCCCTGCGTGGCATACACGTTTGGATTCACTTCCCACGCGCGAGTCGGTAGCGATGACGGTGAACTCCCGTTGAGACGTGTTCGCATAAGCGATTCGATCGCGTTTTGGTAGTCCTTCGTCGATGGATTGACTGACAATCCCAATGGCGAACTTGGACGAATATTCCGCATGTTGTTGTTACTTGGACTAGCCATTGGAATTCCTGCGACGTTGAAAAGCCAATCGTGGTGTTTCGCCATGAGCTTGTCCAGCATCAAAACGTCGACAGTGCAATTCTGAAGCGTCAATCGTTGGATGGATAGATTTTTCCCATCAATCAAGAGTTGCATCGCGTCGTTATCGATCTCGCACTCAGATAGGTCCAACTCGTAAAGACGCTTCATTTTTATCAGCAACGCCATTTTTACTTTGTCAATGTTGGACTTCGACAAACTTAGGTGCCGAAGGATCGGTAGTTTGATCAACTCTTCGATTCCACGTTCGGTCAGGTTGCAGCTGCCGAGCAACAATGCATCCAAGGCCTTCAATTGACTAAGCTTGGGGATGGATGCATCGGTGATCGCAGTTTGGTCCAGATTGAGCGATTGCAGCTCTTTCCAGATGGACCATTTTTCGACGACCGAATCATCCACGTTGGCACCTGCAAGGCAGAGGTATTTCAGTTGCCGAAGTTTACCCAGTTGACCAAGAATGCCATGGCTGACGTTGGAATGTGCCAAAGTAAGCTGCGTCATAGGCTCACAATCGAGCAACTGTTGTGCGATCTCATCGGTTAGGTTTGGGCCCCCGCCGGCAAAGTACTCCAGATTGCGAAGGCCTTGAACGAATGTGTTTCTAGGCCATGGAGCGCGCGTGCTGATGCCGCGTATGGATGGGATGTTCTCCAAGTGCAAGGACCTCAATTCTTTTGTGAGATCCAGAGTTTCCGCCAACTTGGGCAAGTCTTTCAGTTGGTATGACGAACCAAAAAGGTTTGGATGACCCTGGGCTCCCAGTCCCGACGTCGAAAAAAGTCCTTGGAGCGACTCCGAGGATGGAAGCTTGAGGTCCCCCAAAACCCAGGAATCCACGGCAAACTTCTTGACGTTCGGAAGATTCGATACCAATCGAGCGAACGAACCGCCATCGATTTGGTTTCCTTCGAGATCAAGGTACTCCAGTTGGTCCAATTCTCGCAGTTGGACTAATTGCTTTACGGTCAGAAGTGCATTTCGCAGATCAAGGCGTCTGAGCGAGGCAGCATGCTTGAGCGGTGATAGATCCACCTTGTCCAGCAACATGCGATTCATGCTGAGTTCTTTCAATCCCGCACATTTACCCAGCGAATTTAAGATCGATTGTTTGTTCTTGTCTGTTAGCTCGTCCGACAGTACTGCCGTCGGGGTCGTGGAAGTCATGCTCAGTGTTGATAGATTCTGGGATTGGGCTACCTGATTGAGTTCCAAACGCATTTCCGAGGAAGCGTCTATGGAAACAGACTTCAGAGAGCGCGGCCATATTTTGACGACTTTGAGCTTCGGGACACCTTGGCATTCGAACGAACGCAATTGCACCAGATCCGGTACTTGTTGACCTATGGGAACACGCTTTGATCCAAAGTCCTGGACCGGCACGAGTTCCATCAACGCCGGCGTATCGGAGATGGCCAAGTCAAATATTTGAAGTGTGTCCAACACGATAGAACTAAGCGCAGGCAAGTTCTTCAGTTTCAGCGTGACTACCTTGTCGGTCACGCGTTCGTCGGGTTCGCTGCAGGTGAAACGTCGCAGTTTCGGCCAGGCCTCAATGGTGATGACGGGTGGTTCTCCCCGTCCTGGATGCGGTATGTAGATTTCTTGTAGCCGATCCGCCATCGACCCGAACTGGACCTGGGACAAATCCACTTCGGTACGAATTAGGTTGAGCGAAACAAGACTTGCCATCGTTGCAAGCGTTTGTACGCCTTTTGCATTGATGTCGGTGTTCATTAGGCTCAACTTAGCGACTTGATTGCACGCACCGATCGCAGCGACGGATTGAGGGTCGAGTTTCCGTCCAGAAACGCGCAAATCTCGCAACATGCACTTGCTTGGCAATTTGTTTAACACCCGCAGGTCATAGGCTCCGCCACCCAAGTAAAGCTTCTCCAAGTAGTTCAGTTCAAGGACCTTGTCGATCAAGGCCGCTTTCGGCTCGTCGATCGAAACCCCAGTAATCCGGTTCAGAGGAAGGTATTGTGCAAAGGAATGATCGATGGCCACGAATTGTGGAACATATCTTGCGAATTCGCAGTCGCCGCCGGACGATTGGATTTCCTTCGCGAGCCGTTGTTCGGTCGCTTGGATATTGGACAGGAACGACCAATACGAAATGCATCCTGCGATCACCAACATCAACATCAACAAGTCGAGCACGGAGATGTTCGTAAACTTGAAATTTTTCCGATTTTCCGCGTTGGAGGAAATCCGTCCATACGTTAGCCACACAGCGCTGAGCCCACCCCAGCAAACCAAATTCGCGGCTAGAAGCGACAAGCTCAACGCGCGAGCGGTAACACGATTCTCATCTCTGACTTCAACGTAAAACCTGACTGGCCATCCTGCTGCGCGCCATGAGGAATGATCGCTCCAGCCACTGACGGCAGTCAGCGCGGCCGTTTCGACGGGACGATATCCGCGAACCAATTGCCCTGAACTAGCTATATCAACGTACCGCAAAGGAAAATGAGCCAGTGCGAAACATAGCATTCCAGCAATGATCGATGCGACAGCTCGAATTGAACGCTTGCCAGATTGGACCATATTGGGCGAGTCCTAAGCGGATGATATTAAACACTGGTGCTTTGTATCAACCAAGAATTCAAGGTTGCGGCACATTTGCCGGAACACGCTAGCGTCCGAATTTGTTGAGAAAACGGGGTGCTAGTGCATTGCGACGGATCCCAAAATCAAGCTGTGACATAGCACTAGAAACATCATAACATTATATATGGCATGCCTGTTGCGACAGGTTGCCGGTCAACCGCGCTAGGGGAGTTGCTCCGCAACTCCTGGGAATCGCGAGAATATCCCTACTCCCCTCCGAGTTGCGGAGCAACTCGGCCACTGCTTTGCAATACGGATCACACAATTACAGACATCAAGGATGCGTCAACGCGGGTGAGCTGGTAAACTAGAACCAATTCCTGGCCGTCCCACCCCCGGCTGCCCGTCTGCTCAGCTGCCCGTCTGCTCAGCCTTCCCGCGCCGGTCACCCTACTCACATTTCTCCGTACAACGAGGCTCATTGGTCTCGTTCGATTGCCGCGATGCATAGTCCAATATTGTGTTTGTTCCGTTGCGCGATTTGGGTCGCAATCTTGGGGTCGCGTTTGGTTGCGTCCGACAAGACGGTTTTGTTCGACCGAGAAATCACCGCGAGCATTACTAAGCTTGGATGCAACTCAGGGACTTGCCATGGCAGCCTGCATGGCAAGGGTGGTTTTCGACTGAGCCTGCGCGGTCAAGATCCCGCCTTGGATTATCATTCCATCGCCGCCGAATTGGGTGGTCGACGTATCGACTTGCTCGACAGTTCGCAGAGTCTAGTTTTGGCCAAACCCTCTGGACAGATCCCACACCAAGGTGGTCTTCGACTGCCCAAGGACTCTCAATACTTCAGCGCCATTCGCACGTGGATAGAACAGGGAGCTGCGGGACCTGATCCAGATCGGTCCCCCAGGCTTGTGTCGCTTAAGATGTCACCCGAAGAAGCTTGGATTCGATTGCCCAATTCCCAGCAACAACTCACGGCATCCGCGCATTGGTCGGACGGTTCCGTAACCGACGTAACCTCCTGGGTCCGATACGAATGCAGTTCGATCGACGGCGCTTCGGTGGATGAACTGGGACGAGTTTCCGCAACGAGCCCTATCGATACCTCCGTGACCGCGCTTTATCTTGGCCAATTGGCCTCCAGCCGCTTGATTTTCTTGCCAGCGGAAGCGAATTCCAAAGCGAATATCGAACATGCGTTCCACAGTACACCCATCGATCAGATTGTGAATCGCCGATTGGCCAAGCTGGGAATCGATGTTGAACGAATGGCTGCACCGGAGTTGCTTGTGCGGCGGGTCTATTTGACAGTTCTCGGTAGATTGCCAACGCCCCACGAGCAAGACGAGTTTGCTCGCGCACCCGAGGAAACTCGTATGGCCCAGTGCGTCGATCGGTTGCTATCGGATCCCGGCTATGCTTCCGTTTGGGCCATGCGGTGGAGTGACTTGCTCCGAAATGAACCCAAGGTCATGAGCGAGCAAGGCGTCGGAAATTGGCACGATTGGCTCAGGAATTGCATCGCACAGGACAAGCCTGTGAACCGCATGGTGATGGAGATGATCACCAGCTTAGGAAGCACTTACCAAAATCCTCCAGCATCGTTTCATCGTACCCACCGCGATCCAACCGTGGCTGCTGAATCGATTGGCCAAGTTTTTCTAGGTATTCGAATGCAGTGCGCCAAGTGTCACAATCACCCGTTCGATGTTTGGACGCAAGACGATTACTACGGGTTGGCCGCGTTCTTTACGACGATCGAACGCAAGGCGATCGACAATATGCCTCGCGACAAGCTGGACACTCACATCATCACCGGCGATGAAATCATTTCGACCAACGACAAGTCGGCAGTCCTGTTTCACCCAGGACGATCCAAGCTTGTTTCAGCCAAAGGGCTGAGCGAGCCGATCGCGATCGCGAAAACTGAAGAAGCTCCTTCGCCGAAAGATAACCCTCTGGAACGGCTTGCCACTTGGGTTGGGAATGACAATCGCCAATTCGCTCGGAACATGGCCAATCGTATTTGGTCGCATGCCATGGGGCGAGGTGTGGTTGATCCACCCGATGACTTTCGAAGCTCCAATCCACCTAGCAACCCGGAACTGCTGGAGTACTTGACGGACCGGTTCATCGAGCAGAACTACTCGGTAGCAATGTTGACTCGAGAGATTTTGAACACCGATGCATTCGCTCGCCGCAGTCTCCAGCAGGAATCGCATTCCGAGCGTTACCAAACCGCGCTCGCAAATTTCGCTGGTTACGGGGTGCGTCGCATGTCTGCCGAAGTGCTTCACGATGCCATTCTCGACCTATCGGGCACGACGACTCAACTTAAACATTCGACGAAATCGGAAAGTTCCAACGAGGAGGGTGCAACTCGCATGCGAGCGATGGACTATCCGAGCGTGCCCAAACGTGACTCGTTCCTGAAGTCGTTTGGTAAGCCAGATCGATTGCTGGACTGCGAATGCGAACGATCCAACGATTTGTCCCTGCGACAGTCGCTGTTGCTAGTCAACGATGGTAGCATTCGAGCCCAATTGAAAGATACTAACGGAAACGTCGCCAAAGCGGTTGCGATGGTTGCCGCCTCCTCAAGTTCAACCCAAACAGACTTGGCGATCCAACAATTGTATCGTGTCGGGTTGTGTCGATTTCCAAGTGAGCAGGAATCGGATGCGTTGCGATCGCACATACAGCAGGCAGTGAATGTTCAGGACGCGATGGAAGATGTGGCTTGGGCGATCATGAACAGCAAAGAATTTTTGTTTATACGATAAACTTGGTAGGGCACGTACCTGCCCATCATTCCTAGGAAACAATCCATGTCCGGCTGCGTTGACTATCAAAGGTTCATGTCGAGGCGCAAATCGCTGATTCGTATCGGTGCGCTCGGATTGGGTGGCTTATCTTTACCCCAGTTGCTCCAGGGAGGTGCGGCGGCGGTGCAACATTCATTGGCGGCGGGTGTGGCGCGAGCCAAGCATGTTATTTTTTTGCATCAGTGCGGTGGGCCAAGCCACATCGACACTTTCGATATGAAGCCGGACGCACCCGATACTATCCGGGGAGAGTTTCATGGCATCGCATCGAGTGTGCCCGGTTTGCCCGTCTGTGAACATCTGCCGCGTTGGGCTGCAAGCATGCATCACTGGGCTCAAGTCCGAAGCGTCCGCCATCGGATGAAAAACCATAACCCAGCCGGTTACTATTGCTTGACGGGGCAAGCGCCTCCGACCGATGACATTCGTTTGCGCGATACGCCAGAGTTGTATCCGGCCTACGGAAGCGTTGTCTCAAAGAAACTTGGGCCCACCCAAGCGGGCGTCCCAGCCTTTGTCGCTTTTCCTTACGTTGTATCGGATGGTTCCGTAACCCCTGGGCAGTATGCCAGTTTTCTTGGACGATCGCATGACCCCTTCTTCTTTCAAAGCGATCCGAGCAGCGACGAGTTTGGATTGCCCGAGCTGTCGCTGCCGGGCGACATCAGTTTAGCACGGCTCGAAAGTCGCAAGGAGCTATTGCGCATCATCGATGTGCAGACTCAACTGACGGAAACCAATCTGGAAGCGAGAGGCGTGAATGAGTTTCAGGCGCAAGCGTTTTCGATCCTTTCGTCGCCAGGCTTTCAAAAGGCCTTCGATCTAGGCCAAGAGTCAACGGCACTTCGCGACAAATACGGACGAACGACTTATGGGCAATCATGCTTGCTTGCGAGGCGGTTGGTCGAGTCGGGCGTACGGTTCGTGACCGTCTACTTCTCAAAAGGTATCGGAGGCAATGGATCGGGAGGATGGGATACACACCAAAAGAACTTCACCGAACTCAAAGACCGCTTGCTCCCTATCACCGACACTACGGTCCCGACCTTGATCGAGGATTTGAATGAGCGTGGTTTGCTCAAGGACACGTTGGTGTTGTGGATGGGTGAATTTGGACGAGGACCCAAGATCGGTGATCGCGATGGCAAGGGGCGCAATCATTGGCCAGATTGTTACACCGTGATGATGGCAGGAGGTGGCGTTCAGGGTGGTGCCATCTATGGTAAGAGCGACGCGCACGGCGCTTATCCCATCGAAAATCCAGTGGGTCCGGGCGACATCACCGCAACGCTTTATTGGGCACTCGGCATCGATCCCAAAGGCGAAATCCATAACGGGCAGAACCGACCTATGCCAATCGCCCTTGGGAATCCAATTCAAAGTATCTTCGGTTAAGACCGCAGCGGTCTTGCAAGTCCGCTGGGGTCCCCGCCTCTTGCGTTAAAACGGTTGATGAGATCGTGATGAGAGACTACCTTGCCGCTTGGATCGACAATCGATTGAGAGAAGGATTAGGTTGAGACGAACTCGTGACCGCCGCCACCAACTCGCCAGCCGCCGATTGATCTAGTCTCAATTGCACTACGCACGAGAAGACTTCATTGGCTCGGAAAAACTTGATCGGCTCGAAGTCGATTTGCTTGTCATTGTTTGAAAGTTGGTAACGGAGTTCTTTCGCACGAATGGAATAAAGAGAAGCACTCTCAGGGAATTGAAGCTTCAAAGACACCTGTTGATGCGGCTTGTTTTGCAAATTTTCAATCCGAATCTCGTAGATTCCCACTTCGCCCTGTTTGACGGAGTTGCTCACGGGAATGATCGAAACGCTCAATTGACGCGATGATGTGTTCTTGGCGTCCCCGTCTGGGATCGCGCCGAACCCGCTGCTCATGGTTCCTGGCCCGCCCATGGTTCCCGGCCCACCCACGGATCCTGGCCCACTAGTGATGCTGGGGGCTGCACCTCCCGGCCCGACGCCGATCGACAACGTTTGCTGATCTCGCAACCCATCGGCTGTTTCAATCTGAATCAAAACACTGGCGCGACCCACTGCAGAAATGCCTCGGAACCTGCCTGTATATTTTGCTTGCCCCCCCACCGGCATGTCGGCAAGTCTCCAACGATAGAGTTGACGCTCACGTTGCATTTCAAATCCACGGTCGAGCCCCGTCACCTCCAGTGCAGGATCATGCTGTAGCGACAAGATGGGAGCTCGCAATACCGTTTGACCGTTGTTCACAACCGACCAAACCATTTCGAGTTCTTCGCCTATGGCTGGGGGTGCTTGTTTGGAAACACCTTCGATTTGAAGCTTGAGTGAAGGGCGTTTAGGTGTTGCTGGCAGCCCTTGGATATATGCCTTCTGTGCTGCCAAGACTTGGTCCTGCGATTGAATCGTCGCATTGAGCAATAAGTTTCCTTCGCGTTGCACGATGTAGACAGCATCTAGTTTTTGCGACTGTCCGGGTGGAATGAACGAGATTTCTTGTCTTGATACGTTGCCACCGCGAATGTGCATCAAACCTGGATCGCTTTCAAGCAACACGACGAGATTGTTCACCGTTTGATTTCCAGTGTTGCTGACCAGGATTTCGAATACGGCTTCTTGCCCCACTTCGACCTGAGTTTGGTTTTGTCGCGGAACAACTTGAAGTCCAACGGTTGGCTTTTGGACAAGGGTCCGAAGCAGTTTTTGTTGCCGCAAATCGGGAGCTCCCGCCACATCGAATTGAACTCGTCCGTCCATTTCGGCGGTTGCCACCAGGGTGAGCGTTACGTCGAAACGACGTCTCGCTTCGAGTGGACCGATGGTCCATCGTACGGTGTAGTTGGTCGGCTGGGAGTCGGGTGGGTACGACGCCCCTCGGACTTGCATGCCATTGGGAACGGTCACGGTTAGGACCGTGTTTTCGGCCACAATGTCTCCGATGTTTGCGACCGAGATCAAGTACGGTAGTTCTTGGCCGGGTACAGCGATCTCTGGACCGGCTGCGTCCAGTACCAGCGAGGCGGCGCTCCAAGTGACGGACGTAGTGGCTCGCGCGATTTGCAGTTCGGGCATGTTCGCCGACCCATCCGCAGGCCTAACGATCTCAATTTCAATGAGCGCTGTCCCGAAGGAAACGTTGGGAGAGTTGTTGTAAGAACCGTGAATGATGTTGACAGATGCGACTCCGTTTCGATCGACGATGACTTCGGCGGTGTCCGCATTGGATGGTAGGAAACGAGCGAATTCAGGATTGAGCGAACGGTAGCGGACTTTCCATCCGTCGGCAGGGATAATCTCTTCGGATCGGGTCACTCGAGTTACCAACGTTGCTTCTCGACCGGCGGCCATCGACTGAGGCGCTGGAAACTGCCAGCTTGCATCGATCCAGTAAATGGTTGCCGTTTGACGACGTTGATCCCATACATCACTATCCGGAGCAAGAGCGGTCACTTTCGAAACACCCTCGGTAGGGCTAGTCAAGCTGATCCACGTTTGGCCTTTTCGAATGGGCAAGTCGTCAGCTGGATTGGAAGTCCCGCGCGTGATGTTGCCGGGCTCGCGACTCGTTCTGCCTCGGGCAAAATCGATTCCCAATTTTTCTACCTTGGGACGATCGTCCTTTTTCCAAGCGGATCGTCGCTCACCTTTGGCATCGTCGCCGACCTCTACGAATTCACCAACGCTGTTGGGTGCGAGCATCCATTCGATAGGTTCGTTGGTCACCAGATGTTCATCTTTTCCGCATACGCCAGCGAGCAAAATGACTTCGCCGCCAACGGGTGCCACGATGCGAGTGGGCGTGAGGAGCAGTTGTCCGCACCGCCCCCGATAGTCCTCAGCCTCTTTCTTTTTTGCTAAGCAACCTTTACCGGATAGGCAACCTTGGCATAGCTTCCTTTTGGTTCCGTCGGC
>JBEBHM010000622.1:0-5260 GCA_040080875.1 Pirellula sp. | reverse complement strand
GGATACATTGGTGGCAAGCAGCGAGCCAGCGGTTGAGATACAGGACATGGAGTAAACGCCGATCGGATTGCGTCTCGTTTGGACCGCACGCGCGGCTCTGGTTAGGAGTTCTTCGATCGACAATTGCGAGTCGAACGAGACAGCAGCATGGTCGCCACTGGCCGTAACGATGGCGCGTTGGTCCGACTTGAGGCCTTCGAGATGACAATTGCTGAGGTTAGGCTTGAGTTGGTTTCCGTCCCAATCTTCTGGAAGAATCGTTCCGTGATGGATCGGGTCGAATAGAACCGTGATGGCCAGTCCAATATCCATGTTCTGCTGAAAACGCGACTGGGAAAGCAATGTCGAAGCGGCTTTGCAGAGTTCGAACAAACTCGACTGCAGAGCCATCCCGGGGCGCAACGAAGTCTTGATCCAATTCGCGAGCGGTATGCTTTGCGCAGAGTCCACGAGCGTCAGCACAATTCCATTGACCGTGCCATCCATCGCATCCAGAGCATAGTAGTTGGGCGTTGCTCCCCGAGCAAAGGCAATCAAATTTTCGGTGGCCGTTTGCCGTAGGCGTGCGAGCGACTGAATGTTGCCAGGGGGCATTTTCGTCGGCAAAGTAGCTGGCAAGTTCTTTTCTTCGACTTCCCCCTCAATGAACAGACCTTCGAATGTCTCCAGGATGGCGTCGTTTCTAGTCCATGCGTCTTCTGGAAGACCAGCTTTGCGGCAGACTCCCTTCAGGAACTCTTCGACGGTCCAGTTTTGCTCGACGGGAACACTGGGCAATAGCAGCCCGCTTTGATTTCCTAGGGTGATCTTGAGACCGTGCTTGCCCACTTGGACGTGGTCGATTCGTTTCTCTCCCTTCACGGTCAAAACGATCGGCGATGCGAGCAACGACACGTCGAGCGACAGGTACTTGAGTTCCGCTGCGGAGATCGCCGGCATGCGATGGTCTTCGGTGGCGGTTCGATGCGCGGAGGAAAACACCGCTTCTTTAAGCGGAGTAGGCCGACCTAGGAATCCGCAGCAGCCTCGCAATTGTTTGCCGCGTTTAAGTGTTGTAAACATCCCCATCACATGCGACTGAGCGATCGAACCAAGGGATTCGATCAATACTTTGGGTGGATCGTATCCGCACGTCGATGCAATCACAACCAATTGCGCCGCGCGATGTATCCCTTGTTTTTGTTCCTCGGTTAAGTCATCGAACTTGAGCATATCAAGCTTCACCGGTGCTGACATTACAGGACTTGGCATGGCTTCCTCCCTGCGAGAATGAGACAAATCGTTTGGCTGTTGAATGGAAACTAGCTTGGTTGCGGGTTCCCGAGTCTGCGCTATGGGCAATGATACCCGATTGCCGGAATCGCGTAGCTTGGTTTGCTTGAAAGAATCCAGATTCACGGCTTGACGCTTGCGGCCCCAGTTCCCGGGTGTTTCGCCGAATCTACCCGCCTGATGGGCATTGCACGCGCCGCACAGATTGCCCAAGAGTCCATACTTCCCCAGTTGATACCAGTCTCGCTCGATCAGCAGTTCGGAACAAGACCAGCAATAGGTAGAGCTGCGTTTAACGTCATGGACATTCCCGACGTACGCATAACGAAGCCCAGCCGCCTGGGCAATCTCATGGGCCCTGAGCAGGGTTTCATGCGGAGTACCAGGCCGATCCATCATCCGAAAGTCCGGATGGAACGCGGAAAAATGGATAGGAACATCGGGCCCCAGATCCTTGAGGATCCAATCGCACATCCGCCGAAATTCGTCGTCAGAATCATTCGCATCGGGAATCACTAAGTTGGTGATTTCAAACCATACGTTGGTTTCGTTCTTGAGATACCGCAACGTATCTAAAACGGGTTCCAAATGCGAATAGGTTATTTTGCGATAGAACTCTTCTGTAAAGGCTTTGAGATCGACGTTGGCAGCATCCATATGCGCATAAAATTCGCGGCGGGCTTCAGGCGAGATGTAGCCGGCCGTTACCGCGACGCTCTGCACGCCAACTTCGCGACATGCCTTGGCCGTATCGATCGCATACTCGGCCCAAATGACCGGATCGTTGTAGGTAAATGCGACGCTTTTGCAGCCCAGCTCTTTGGCCGCATGAGCGATCAATTCGGGTTCCGCGATGCTGCTTAGCCTCGCAACTTCTCTGGACTTGGATATGTCCCAATTTTGACAGAATTGACAGCCAAGATTGCACCCAGCCGTTCCAAACGACAGAACGCTCGTTCCAGGATAGAAGTGATTGAGCGGTTTCTTTTCGATAGGATCGATACAAAAACCGGTGCTCCGCCCGTACGTGTCGAGGACCATCTGGTTTCCCTCGATCTTTCGGACAAAGCAGAATCCGCGATCCCCTTCTTTCATCGAACAATGACGTGGACACAAATCGCAAACGATCCGATCGGATGCATCGTCCCGATGCCACCATTTGCCCGGATGCGCTACACTCATACGATTGTCCTTCGGTACGCGTTAATGGTTATTTGCTTTTGGCTGTTGAATGACCAGGACCTTGTCTACAAATTCATACGCAAGTTGACGTTGGTCGAACGGAAATCCATGTTCGCCTATTGGATACACTGACACCATCTGTTCGTTGGCGCCGAGGAGTTGATAGACTTTTCTCGCTGCCGTTTCGCATCGCCGAGCGCTGTCCACTTTGAAGTTGCTATCGTGGATGGGCGCATGGATATACAAAGCCCGCGGCGCGATTGCGGACAGTACTTCAGGAAAATCAAACGGGATCTGCTTGGGATCTTTTGCATACACCGTTTCAATGCGAGGCATGTAGCGTTTTTGACACCATCCGGTTGGATTTCCGTTCATGTAATCCAGGAACGAATCAAATCCAGAACTGGTGACGATCACTTTGAGTCGTTCGTCAAAGACTCCCACGAACAAACTGTTGTGTCCTCCGAGCGAAACCCCGATGGTCCCCATGCGATGAGTATCGACTTCTGCAATGGTCGCCAATAGATCGACCGCTCGAATATGGCTCCAAATACCTTTCATGGTTCCGCTGGAGTAGCCCAGGAGCTCTGGATCGATTTGGTTATCACCGAGCAGCGTGTAGTCGGGAGCGATGGTGACATAACCGCGTTCGGCCAATTCGAGAGTGTACCGAGGATAGTCCGCTCCAACGCCCGCAGTTCGCCCGCGTGGTCCGCTCGTTCCATGCAAACAAAGCATGGCCGGACAGCTTTTTGGAGCTTTGTTCTTTGGGATCAATAGATAGGCGGGAATTCGATCCCCTGGTCCCGCAAGATAAGTAATTTTCTTGCGAGTCAGCGTCGGCAGATCCTCGCTTTCCAAAATTTGCATGTCCAAGCTAGCCGTTCGTGGATGTCCGGGTAAGTTACCCATAACTTGTTCCATGGCCGAGAGGATGTGACTACGCCGCACGCTCCAATCTTGCTTGGTGCGTACCGGGTGAACGACTCCTTGTGCGTCGATCCACTGCATGACATTCCCATGATCCACGTAACGCGGGAAGTTTGGATCCTCTCCCAGAACCGTACGAGATGCGGCAATCATTCCAACCCATATCGATATCGCAGTTATCGAAACGATCAAGTCACGCATAAACAAGACTCCCGTAGCACCCGCAGTCACCATGCCCGTATTCCAAAACGATTCTCGCATTGTCAAGGATCTGCGGAACAAAGAAAATGGGCCCTATCGAAACATATTGGACAATAGCGCCCCTATGTACCAACATAAAGTTAGAAACGCACGAATAGTGCTTGGCACGACTGCCAATAAAGCAATTCAATCATGAGAAAATTGCTGGCTTGGCGAGACTCCGTTTCCATTAGGCTATTGGAGCTATGAGAGTCTAGCTTTCCGACCCCAGCGACGACGAAGCATCACTACTGCAGGCGCCAGCATTAGGATCAAGCTGCTTGGTTCGGGAATGGCAACGATGTTTAGGGTCATTCCGTCGCCAGCAGCACCACCGACATTCCCCCAGCTCCAAGAACCAGTACGCAAATTCGAAAAATCATAGTTGTATGTAAACGATTCGTTGAAAACCATGCTTGTGGGAGTGCCCGAACCGATGTTGTAAGCGACAAAGATGGAGTCGGAGCCCGAGTTGAGTTGCACTCAACAAAACAGACACAAATAGAACGGCAAGATCAATCGGCCCCAGTATAATTGCCGGTATTCCAGCCGAAAGTCGACTTCTTCAACGATCTCGACAATCTTCAGATACCATATGAGCGTGCGCAATTCTGCTCGCATGTAGCGGAAACCGTCAAGGTTTTCGGGGCGTTGTCGAAACGCTTGACTTGTTTCGCTACGGCAGAATTACACATCATCATGTAGAACAAAGCGAATAGAACGAAACCATTTTGAATGTGATGAGGCACTCCATGAAACCACCGATTGCAAAGTTCTGTTTTGTTTTTCCGATAATCTGCTTCTTGTCGCGAGATGCCGATTCGCAAGTCCTTCCCTTGGCCGAGTCGATCAAAGCGGTCAAACTGTTTGAGGTCGAAAGTTACTGCGAAGGGGTCGTATTCGATGGACAGGGGCGGGGCTACATCTCATGGAAGGAAACTGTAACAAGATTTGAACTGGATGGTCGCAATCAAGAGTTTGCTAAGACGGGAGCCCCCAACGGCCATAAGATCTTGGCAGATGGGACGCATTTGATTTGCGATGCTAGCCAGCACGCCGTCGTTCGTCTGACAGCGGATGGTAAGCCGCTCGAACCAGCCTCCAAAGAATGTGACGGCAAACCGCTACGTGGCCCGAACGACTTGACACTGGATCCTAGCGGCGGGTTTTACTTTACAGACCCAGGTGAATCGTCGTATGAAAAGCCGATTGGAACCGTTCACTACGTGGACACGGCCGGCAAGACACATTTGGTCGCGTCCGGGCTGGCCTTTCCGAACGGCATCGTTTTGACCGAGGACGGAAAACGACTTTTGGTCGGCGAGAGCCAGCTCAATCGTGTTCTCGAATACCCTGTTCTGTCGCCTGGCAATGTGGGTTCGATGCGAGTATTCGCCGACCTCCCAAAACATGCCAGCGGAAAACGGGACGACAATCAACCTGACGGCATGTGCTTGGACGTAATGGGCAACCTTTATGTTGCGCACTATGGCATGCAACAAGTGCAAGTCCTCGATCCGCAGGGAGAACTCATTCGACAGTATCCAGGTGGAAACCGGCAAACAAGCAACGTGGCATTTGGTGGACCGAAACGTGATCAACTGTTCGTAACAGGCAGCATCAACGCCGACGGGAA
>JBEBHM010000058.1:0-19259 GCA_040080875.1 Pirellula sp. | reverse complement strand
GGCAGAGCGAAGCCATGGGTTGTTTTGTAGACACAAGCGTGGGTGGCGATGCGTTTTTGAACGGAGCTTACTCGCAGGTAGGGTTTTTTCTGACCGGTGAACATCGGCCCTATGATCGAAAAGCGGGTGCCATCGATCGTGTCATTCCATTTCATAGCGTGTCGAAGTGTGGGGGAGGCTGGGGGGCCTGGGAGATTGCAGGACGATGGTCCTACTTGGACCTAACCGACCAGCAGATCCTCGGAGGAATGATGCAGAATATGACTGCCGGATTGAATTGGTACGTGAATCCCAATTGCAAATGTGTGTTTAATTACATCCATTCATGGGCCGACGCCCGTCCGTCGCGAAACGGCATCAATACTTCGAACAATTTCATCAATTCTCAAACGGATGCGTATGGACTGCGATGCCAATTAGATTTTTAACGCAGTCGCTTTCTGTTGCGAGGTTCATACGGCGCGAGCTACAATGAGATTTGTTCGTGGATCGTTATTCTCGTAGTGCGAAGTTGAAATGACCCGTTCGATTCTCAATGCTGCCAAAGAAGCGGATTTGTTTTTTATGTCGAAATCTCCGATTCACGAGACGATGCGGCGACTAACGACCACGCTTGATGGCATGCAAATTCCGTTTGCAATCGCGGGGGCGATGGCTGCGAATGCGCATGGGTACCATCGAACGACTTCGGACGTGGACATCTTAATCCGACGCGAGGATCTTGAGAGGTTCAAGGCTCAATATATCGGACGAGGTTGGGCGAACAAGTTTGAGGGCTCAAAGAATTTTCGAGATGCAGTGACCAATGTCAATGTCGACGCACTTTTGGTAGGGAGCTATCCGGGCGACGGTCTTCCGAAACCGGTCGTCTTTGCTCCACCCGAATCCTGCATGTACCGCGACGAAGATGGCGTACCTATTATTACACTCGCGACTTTGTTTGAGTTGAAGCTAGCCAGCGGAATGACTGCGTCGCATCGAATGCAGGATATGGCGGATGTCATGAATCTCATTCGCATTCAAAAGTTGCCCGCGAATTATCGAGAGCAATTGAATCCCTACGTTGCGGCCAAGTTTGATGAACTATGGCATGCAGCTCAAGTCAACGAAGAATATTGACGAACGCTTAACAACGATTGGGTGAGTCCCATTTGGCAAATAGTCTAGGAAGCATGCTTTTCCAAGCAGTCAAGCCATAGACCATGCAGCGAAACGCAATCCAAAGTGTGGTCGTAAAGTAGCCGCACTTCAAAACAACAACATACCAGTCTTCCAAGTCATATCGTTCGCCTAAATGCATCGAGTTTCGATCGAACCAGAGCGTAGTGATTGCCGTTAAAGAAGCAATGAAGACAGACATTGCAACGAAAGCAATAATTCGACGCCACTGACGTTGTGAAAACCAGACGTACAAAAAGGAATTAAACGCTACGATGGGCAACCCAAAAACACTTAAAGAGATCGCAAGTTGCAATAATGATATAGACTCACCGCCAACGCTTCCGGAGACGATTACTGCCAATGTTTGATACGACGCGAACGAAAGTACAATCGCAAAAAAACATGCCAACATTCCTCGCAGGGAATACTGTCGTGCTCGAAATGTTCTCCAAAAGATCCAACCAGGTATCACGAGAAAGCACACTGAATAAAGGGAAATGAGCCCAATGAATGTGAGGATCCCAAGGGCTCTGGAAATATTCGGAAAGGGGTCGTTCGGTGGAAATGCCCATGGCAATCGGCGCAACAATCTCGGATCAAATTGTGATTGTTTTCCAATGTGGACAAGTGGGGTCGAAGACTGTGTTGAATCCATAGGCGCATAATGTCCATCGGCCTGCGTGGCAAGCATGGGTAGGGCGATGGTGAGGTCTTGCGAATGAGTCACAATTTGTGCTTGCGATGATGGATTGTTCGATACGTAGGGTCTTGAAATCGACTTCGAACCTAGCAGACTATTGTGATGGCTTCTAAGAATTGGAATTCCGGAAATAGCATTAAGCGCAGTTACAGAATGGCCTTGCCATACCAATACTGAACCAATCGAATCCGGCGACGCAGGCTGAATCTCAACTCTAATTCCCTTAGAATCGCGAGAAGTCCACTTCCAAGAATCGCCCTCACTTTTGTTGCGAACACAATGCAAAGTAGGTCCGTGATCTAGATAGAGAAGTTCTCGTTTGGAATCGCCGTCGAGATCGTGTGCCCAACAGAGAATGGCCGGGATGGTACCAACATTTTTCCCATGTCCATCCAAAAACAAAAATTCGGTGCCCGAATTCGTTTTTTCATAATTCAAACCAATCGCGGGCAATCTATTCTCGCTGAGAATATCCGCAATAACCATGGACGGCTTGTCTTTGCCATTCCATTGGTGCCTCCATTTCTCGTTACCGTTGTTCCCATCGATCACAATCATGGAGTTCAAGTCAACTCCCTGTACACGATCTAACAGCAATATTTCGTGTGCACCATCTCCATCAACGTCGGAGACGACCGGAGAAATATTGGTGGTTGCGGCTTGAGCGAGTTCCAGGGGAGGCCAGAGCAAGTTGCCGTTCTTACCGCTGCGCACTTGCAATTCGCTCGCTACCCCGTTGGGCGTTGGGCGCGGCGCGACAATGATCACATCGCGCACATTATCTAGATCGAAGTCCGAACTGCACTCGGTAATGATCGCGTCGGATGTCGGATACCAAGCATTTCGAGGTTTTGACTCAACAAGTTTGTAAATGGATTGTGACCAAACCAATTTTCCACCGATGCCAGAGAAGCGACAGAGGAAATACTCTTCTGAAAATCGCTTTCCATCATTTCCGAAAAAATCAGCAAGACACAAAAGCGTTGGTTCATGATCACGTTCGATGTCGCATGCGACTACCGAAAAGGGAGTCAGTTGATTCTGTGGGTGTTCCGTCGAAAACTGGATTGGCATCGTTTCCGATTGCCAAAGTTCTTTCTGAGTTTTTCCTGAATGGGCAAGTAGTCGAATAGGGATGCTCGAAATCGTATCCGTTGCAACTTTGCGTAAACCGCCACCTCGCGTAATTTCCGACCATTTGTTTGATGTCTCTACTGCGATCAGGTCAGCGGTTCCATCGTGATCGAGGTCCCCTATGCGCTTGGGAAGTACTATCCATTTATCTGAGTGGAACTCAGACTGGGCTTGGCTTTTCCAACGAACGTCGGTTCGGGAGAGGACCTCGCCGCTTTTCCCTGAGATCAACGTCAATGGTCCTTTTTTCTCCGAATTCACACTTCTCAAATCGACCAATCCATCTCCATTAATGTCAACGGTTGGGACCCATTTGCCGAAACGTTGCCACTGAATCGGTGGCAGGCCTTTTGAAACATGTAGCTTGCCCGGTACGGCATTGTGGTAGGTGGAAGTGTCCAGTACTGCTCCACCATCACGAACAAAGTAAGCGGTATCTGCCAGCCCATCTTGATCAAAATCTGCTGTGATGGGTCGTTGTATTTCCTGGCCCGTGGATACGATCTGGCCTTTTGAAATGTCAACCACAAGCAGGGTATGGTCTATCTTTGTGTCTCCGAATTGACAATGACGAATTGGGATCAGCAAATTGGGGAATCCATTTGCATTAACAGTTCCCCAAACTAGCCCAGAACAATCTGCATCCACAGAGCGTCCATTCACTGAACGCCTTGTCACAGAATCTCGCAAACCAGGTAGCGGATATCGGAGCCACCAGAGACTTGCCCCGTTTCGTCCATCAAACGCATCAATGTAGATGGAAAAATAGGAAGGGTGTCGCAGGGCTGCGTCCTTCGGCCGAGTGTCGAAGCGATTTGACACAGCAAAAACTTCTCGAACGCCATCGTTATTAATGTCGGGGCCAGCGATGAAATGGTACTTCGTCCCGCTGGAAACTACCTGTCTCTCTCGTTCTGGAAAGATCCTCGTCCAACGTGACTCACCCGTCTCCGAGTCGATGACGTGGATGCGATTAAACTCATTGTTGATTGTCCCTCCCGCGTCCGCCGCAACAACCTCCATTTTGGTATCATCGTCCAGGTCAACGATCAGAATGTTTGGTACTGACCGTGCTTTCAACGAAGAATGCCCGTCAAACGGCAATAAATGCTTCTAGCTTGGGATGCCCGTAACGTCGCTGGACGAGGTGAATGAAGTATCGTGTGGCCATTTAGGTCCAATTGAGTTCAGACAAAGCTCCCATGGCTCCAACCTATCTCGATCAACGGGACGACCAACAACTTTACCAAAACAAATCGATTCGAGATGTCCGTCATTGTCTACGTCCAACAAACGAGTGAAGGCAAATTTCGGATGCTCGGAAATGCTCAACGGGAGTGATCTCAGCCGTGCATTGACACCGTTGTCATCTTGAAAGCGATGGCACCAAATACACTCACCTGATTTACCTGAAACTGCGAACAAGGGAGAGGTGTTCCACACGAGATCACCCACTCCATCCCCATCGAGATCGGGAGTTGGTTCAATGAGGGCTGGTCTGCTGGTCTCATCAAGGGCTCCTTTCCAAATACCATTGAATTCGGATGCATCTTCGGTATTGGCCTCAGACCAGTTCGCGGTCCATATGATCTTACCGGTTCGTCCCGACGATCGAGTGAGACGGTTACTCGTTGATTTGTATGGGTAAGCAATAATGCTCGGTCCGTCCCCCAAATCAACAATGTCGTAGGCATCGGCACTTGGGACTGCAATGGGATCGAACAGGTTGTTTTCGTCGAACGATACTCGAAATTCATGATCCTTTCCGGGTTCAATATCGAGCAAGAGTTCTTGGCCCGTTTTTCCTGGCTCGGTAACTCGAAGCTGATAGGCGCCAGCGGGAATTGGGATCGATTCTATTGTAGGTATGGAAAACGGCGGAATGATACGTCGATCATTTCGATCCAACAACTCAGCAGTTTGAACCAATCGACCTCCTGTTAGATTCAGGTACCCAATTTGTGATCTTGTATAGAATGTCCAGCTTGCCCATGTGCTCGCCGCAATCAAGATCGTAGTCGCGGCTGCAACGATACCGAAAAACGCATGTTCTCGTTGGCGATGAACCCATCTCCACGAGGTTTCGAACAGCCCTGGTGGCCGTGCTTGGATTGGTTCACCATGAATAAAGTGCTCAAGGTCGCAAATAAGTCTGGAGCAGTTCGGATACCTAGCCGCAGGCTCTTTTTCGAGACACTTCATGCAGATCGTTTCCAAGTCCTTTGGGATTGCCGGATTGAGCAATCTTGGCATGGCAGGCTCGCGATTCAGCACTTGCAAAAGCGTCTCTATGTGTGTCGAAGCTTGAAAAGGAGGCCGACCGGTGATGAGACAATAAAGCAAGGCACCAAGAGAATAAATGTCCGACTGAAGGCCGATCACTTTTGTTCCCCGTGCCTGCTCAGGTGACATGTAACTCGGCGTACCGAGTACTTGTCCAGTTGCGGTAACCTGAGAATCTTCAATTTGCTCTCCGGTAGATTCAAATCGCTTTGCCAATCCAAAATCGGTCACGAGTGGCGTTCCAATACGATCCAGCAGGATATTACCGGGTTTGAGATCTCGATGAACGATACCCTTGGTGTGGGCGTGGCCGATGGCTTCAGCAACGGCGCACAGGATAGTTGCTGCTTCCCGCGACGGAATCACTTCACGCGACACTCGTTGTGAAAGGCTTTCACCGTCGACGAATGCCATTGAATAATAATGATTCCCGAAGGCTTGTCCAATCTCATAGATAGGAACTATGTTGGGGTGCTCCAACGTTGCTGCCGCTTCCGCCTCAAGATAGAAGCGGGCGACATCTCGGTCGTTTGCAAGTTCTCCCGCCAAAATCATTTTGATCGCAACAAACCGTTTGAGCGACAATTGTTTCGCCTTGTAAACTATTCCCATTCCCCCTCTGGCTACTTCTGAGACCAATTCGTAGTCACCGAAGTAACGCATTTTTTCAATCGCCATTGCATGAGATGCAAATTTCGTTACGGCTGGAGTGGAATGCGGAAGTGTAAGGTCTTCTATGTTGTTTGGTATCTCTTCTTCGACGTCTTGCAAATCAGTAGATTGCGTCAACTCAATGCCTGTCATTGCTGCCTGCAGCAAACAACGTGGGCAGATTCCAGCCAGGGCGGTCGACAATATTGGCGTACCGCAAGTTTGGCATGTGATTTCTTCACTCATACGCTACCTCGTCTTTGAACATGATCGTACATAGCTACTTAAGAAATGATCTCAAAGCGCAACCACTATTTTTCTATGACTCAAATGCGGCAAAAAGGCGTTGAATCTCGTCGTCCACTTCCTCTGCGGATGACACTGTTTGCAAAATTTCATTTCGAAGTAAATGTCGGTATTTTTTTCGCATTCGACTTGCAGCCATACGGGTAGCGCTTTCCGACAAACCAAGTTTTCTAGCTGACTCCGCGAATGAGATAGCCGCATGTTTTCCACTCAGGTGATGCTTGAGAATCTCGAATTCTTTAGCCTTGCCGATCTGCTGCATGTCGATTTGCAGATTCTGCATTACGCGGTCCAATAAAGTGGTTGCCCATCTCCGCTCAAAAATGGTTTCGGGCGTCAGGGAATCTTGAAATCGAATGGTTTCGAATTCGGCAAACTCCATCGAGATTCGATGAAGTCCGCCGCCCCTTTTTTTGGCTTGTTCCCTATCCCATTCGTTTGCGAGAAAGCGTTTGAACGCAGTAAGTAGGAATGCTCGAAACCGTCCTCGAAGAGGGTCTGCATCTGCCAAATACTTACGATCCAACATTCGCTCAAAGAACGCTTGTGTCAAATCCTGTGCCTCATGAACGTTGGACGCTCGCCGCAGCGCATAAGCATAGAGCGGTGGCCAATACGTTCGACACAACCAATCCAACGCTGTGTCTGATTCCGACGAATACTGTCGGTTCGCCGTCAACACCAAATTCCAACAGGTTGATTCAAAAAAAGGGAATTGGGGAGCAATGTTATCGTGTCGATCGTTGATTTCGGTCATTTCAACAAACTTTGCAGTGAACAAATTCGTGTTTTCCACTGGACTTTGAAAGTCTATTTTACTGCCATCGTAATCAACTTTGTACCTCGACAGCATCACCCTTCGATTACGCGATTAGAATCAAAGACTAGAATTGCACGGGGCAGGTTACTGCCTTATCATGGCAGGTCGATTACAAACTCAGTTTTACGGCCGAATCAGGTACGCACCACTGGAAGACAATTGAAGACCGATCCGCACTCGCTGTTTCAAAGAGTATATGACTACGTTCGCGAGACGAGCCTTTTGGAAACCACGCTCGCCTTGCTCGAATGGGATGAACGAACTGGTTTGCCGCATCATGCAGCCCACTATCGGGCCGACCAAGTTACCTTTTTGAGCGGTTGGATTCATCGTCGCAAAACCGATTCGCAGTATGGCGATTGGTTGCGAGACTTAGCCCGCTCCAGCTTGGCTAGCGACCCAGAGAGCCAGATGGGAGCAACCATACGCGGACTCAAGAGAGACTTCGACAAAAACGTTCAGTTGCCCGAATCGTTGGTCAAACGGATAGCCAACGCGGTTACGGTTGGACAGCAGGTGTGGTCCGAGGCCAAGCCCAAGAACGACTTCGCGGCGTTTCTGCCCTGTCTCAACAACATCGTTGCGCTTCGCCGCGAGGAATCGGAAATTTTGTCGGCCGAGCGAGCTTGCAAGTACGATAGCTTGCTCGATCAGTACGAAGAGGATGCGTTGACTGCAGAGGTAGTCGATGTTTTTGCGGAACTTCGCCGTCAGTTGGTCCCGCTCGTGAAACGCTTGACCAACAGTCATGGGCCCGACGGCCAGTCGATTAGCGGGGCCTTTGACGTTTCGAAGCAAAGGGAGTTTTCGAAGTGGGTTGCGGAAAAAATCGGCTTTGAGTTTATGAGTGGACGTCTCGACGAGACCGACCATCCCTTTTGCACAACGCTTGGACCACACGACCACCGTATCCTCACTAGATACTCCGAAGATTCCTTTTCCAGTGGGCTCTTTGGCACGTTGCACGAAGCGGGCCACGGCATATACGAGCAGGGACTACCGCAAGAGTGGTTTGCTTTGCCCCCCGGGAGCGCCGCTTCGCTGGGCGTTCATGAATCCCAATCTCGCTTGTGGGAGAATATGGTTGGACGATCGCGCCCCTTTTGGCAATGGTGCTTGCCGCACGCGCAAAAATGCTTTCCATCGCTCGGCAGCGTCTCGGTAGATAAGATCTACGCAGATTTGAACCGAGTCGAGGCGAGCCTCATCCGCATCGAAGCCGACGAGGCAACCTACAATCTGCACATCCTGCTCAGGTTTGAGCTCGAACGAGAACTTATCGATGGCGACTTGCAGTGCGAGGATCTGCCACAAGCTTGGTCCAACCGTTATTTTGAGTACCTTGGAATTCGTCCAAGCGACGATCGCCAAGGTGTGATGCAAGATGTCCATTGGGCGGCAGGTCTGATCGGTTACTTCCCAACGTATACGCTTGGTAATATCTTCGCGGCACAATTGATGCAAGCGGCCGCGCGCGACTTGGGTGACGTGGACAACATGTTATCTAAAGGAGAGTTTCATCCTTTGTTGTCCTGGCTAAGAGATCGAATCCATCGGCACGGTCGATGTTTCAAGCCGATGCAATTGATCCAAAATGCATGCGGTGAGTCTTTGTCCTCGGGGCCGCTTATTGCGTATTTAGAAACCAAGCTAACTCCGCTTTACGATTCAAGATAGCCTGTCATTTCGTCGTAAATAATTACTGCATAAAGACTTACGTGCCAATCTCAAACAAACGACAGCATACAGTTCTGGTTGATTTTGCGGGCCAAACCGTCTAGACTTGCGTAAGTTGTTTTCGACAAACGATAAACAATCTGCAATCATCCCACCTTTGAATCATGCAATCCGCCTTGCATCCCTTCGGATGTTAGGACCAGCCCAAGAATTGCGAAGTAACCGAAATGACGTCGACGGTCGAACCACACGGCGACAATTCCAGTCACGGCTCAGCGTGGCCGCGCGCCAAAAAACGCCCTCCAGTATGGATCTTGGTCATTGGGCTAGTGTTCGCGTCTCTCATCGGCCTTAATTGGAATCGAGATCGGACGGGTTCGGCGGCCATCGCGGACCAAGCTGTCTGGCAAGAGGTCGACAAATCGGATTTGGAAGTCGTTGTGTTGGAGCGAGGAAGCCTCGAAAGCCAGTCTAACGTTGAGCTCATCTGCGAGGTGGAGGACGTCCGCAAAGACAATATCAACGGCACGACTATCTTGTGGATGATCCCAAACGGAGCCTCCGTCAAGAAAGGAGACTTGGTTGTGGAGTTGGATTCCAACCCTATGCAAGAAGCGCTGGACGACCAGATACTTTTCACGGAGAACGCGATCGCGGAAAAAATCCAGGCGGAAGCAAACCTCAAGAATCAGTTCACCATGAATTTGACGGCCAAGGCTGAGGCTGAGTTGCTCATCAAATTGGCTGAGCTGGAACTTGAAATGTACACGGACAATGAAAACGGTACGAAGAAATTGTTGGTTGATGCCAACAAACGTCGTATTGACGACGTTAACAACGAAATACTCGCAGCCCAAGCGACGCTTGGGCTGCGCCGCGAAGAACATCGTGGGTTTCAGTCCCTTTTTGAGCTTGGATACGCTAACCGCAATGAAGTGCGGCAGCGAGAACTGATTTACCTCCAGGCCGAGGGACAGTTTGCTGCCAAATTGAATCAATTGCAAACCGAGATCTCGACTCTCAGAAAAATGCAGGTGTATGAACAACGCAGAGAACTACTCAATCTCGAAGGCAAAGTCGCCACTGCCAAACGTGGTCTCGAGCAAGTTTTGCGAAATAACGAGGCTCGGCTGGCGCAAACTCAGGCTCTGATGAGAGCCAAAGAGGAGTCGCTCAAGAAAGAAGAAGAACGGCTCGACCGGTATCGTTCTCAGTTAGAGAAATGCAAAATCTATTCGCCTCAGTCCGGCTTGGTGGCCTATCCAAGCAGCAAAGTTTATGAAGTTCGCGAAGGTGTGCCGGTTCTGTTTCGGCAAAAACTTTTGTCCATCCCTAACTTGGATTCCATGCAGGTCGAAACGCGAATTCACGAGTCGGCGTTGGATCAAGTTCGCAGCGGCTTGCCGGTCCGAGTGACGGTGGATGCATTCCCAAACGTGCAGTACAAGGGCAGAGTCAAGTCGGTTGCGGTGCTGCCGGAGCAAAATAGTTGGTCTGGAAATGACACCAAGGTTTATCAAACCATCGTTACCATCAGTGAAAAAGTCGAAGGCCTCAAGCCTGGAATGACCGCCGTTTCGGAGATCTTGGTTGACTCGGTGCGGGATGTAGTCAATGTTCCGCTTCATGCTGTCGTAGAACACGATCAGCAAACCTATGTGGTTGTTCGCGATGAGACCAATCGTTTGCGCCCGAGGCAAGTGGAATTGGGACAAGCGAGCGACACCCGAGTCAGCATCCAAAGCGGATTGTCCGAGGGGGAGGCCATTGCCATCAACGCTCAAGATTTGATGGATGCTGTGTTTACCGACACTACGGTCCCAGCCCCATAGCTGATTCGTGATATTTGCGACATTTAACTTAGCGATCCGAAACTTGCTCTTGCATAAGCTCAGGAGCGTATTGACGTTGCTAGGAACAATTCTTGGTGTCGCATCCGTGATCGCGATGCTTTCGATTGGCGAAGGTTCCAAGAAAGAGGCGCTGGAACAGATTCGACGATTGGGCGCTGCCAACGTGATCATTCGTAGTGTCAAACCGCAACCGAGCAACGACCTGCCGAGCAACTCGACGTCCAGCTATGTCCTTGCTTATGGATTGAAGTATTCGGATCTTCGACTTCTTCGCGATGTGAAACTATCTGGCTGTACGATTGTTCCCGCAGTCATGCACAAAAAGAATCTGCAACATGCGAAACGGCACGTGGTAGGGGCAAGAATCGTCGGCACAACCGAGGCATTGCCGTTGGTCAAGGAACTCCATATCAAAGGTAGGTTCTTTAGTGCGCACGACGTCGAAACCTCCGCCAATGTGATTGTCGTAGGGCAAAGGATTGCACACGAAATTTTCGGCTTTGAGGATCCGATTGGGCAGTCGTTATTGGTAGGCGATGATGCCTACCGAGTCATCGGGGTGGTTGGGTACCGCGACAGCGGTTCTGCCAAATCGCTTAGCAAGGACACGAGCGACCAGAACAACGATTTGTACATTCCGATCTCTTCCGCCCAGAATCGAATGGGTATCGTACAGCGAATCGTCGAGACCGGTTCGCGGCAATACGTTCGTATCGAGCTGAGCGAGATCACCGTGGAGCTAGAGGATCAGGCCTACGTCAAGCCGTTCGCATCGGTGGTTCGAAACATGTTGGCACAGAGCCACTCTGGGAAAAAAGACTATGAAGTGCAAGTCCCGCTCGAATTGCTCAACCAGGCCGAACGCGAAAAGAGGCTCTGGAATTTGGTGCTGGGATCGATTGCTGGCATTTCGTTGCTCGTCGGCGGGATTGGGATCATGAACATCATGTTGGCCACGGTCACAGAACGAACTCGCGAGATTGGTATACGACGAGCGATCGGTGCCAAACGGCGTCACATCATCATGCAGTTTTTGATGGAGACCACGGTATTGAGCACCAGCGGCGGTCTCCTAGGAGTTGTCGTAGGGGTGGCATTGCCCATCGCGGTTTCGATGCTGTTGGGGATCTCGACGTCCACGAGCTTGTCGTCCATTTTCGTCGCGTTTGGTATTTCTGTTGCCGTCGGAATCATCTTTGGCGTCTATCCGGCTTATAAGGCTGCCAGCATGAACCCCATCGAAGCGCTTCGCCATCAGTAGATGCCGTCGGTTTGGTCTTCATAGCAACAATGCACCGAGGGCCATACAATGCAATTACTCACCCAAATCGACTTGCGACATTTTTCCAGCGAAGGAGACCAGTAGATGCCAATGCACGATTGGTCCAACGTCAAACCAGGAACTTATCACAATTTTCATTACCGCTGGATCGCCTCGTTGATGGACCAGCTCAATTCAGGAATCCTGCCGCGAGGTTGCTTTGCAATGGCAGAACAAATCATTGGTGGTCCTGAACCAGATGTGGTCGCTCTAAAACTATTTGATGATCCACTGTCTATGGAGAATGAACCGCACTCCCAAGGGGCTGGTTTCGGTGGAAACGCGGTTGCATTGGAAAAGCCGATGAGCAAACCGACGACGCATACGGTGATGGTCGCCGACGAGGATCGTTACGTCCTGAAATCCAATCGAATCGTAGTTCGCCACGAGTTGGGACACGTGTTGGCTGTCATCGAACTCGCATCGCCAGGCAACAAGAACTCAACGCACGCCATTCGTTCCTTCGTTGAAAAAATTGTGCAACTGCTCCGTGAGGGGGTTAATCTGTTGATCATCGACCCATTCCCGCCCTCGGCTCGAGACCCGCGAGGTATTCACGCACTAATTTGGAATGAAATCAGCGACCAGCTGTTTGCTCTTCCCGCAGATCGACCGCTAACGATCGTTTCGTACCAAGCCGCACCGACCAAGACCGCTTGGGTGGAACCGATCGCCGTTGGCGATTCGTTGCCGACCATGCCTCTTTTTCTAAAGAACGATTTCTACGTCAACGTCTTGCTCGAAACAAGTTATCAGCAAACCTGGGATGTGCTGCCGATCGAGTTAAAACGAACGATCTCCCCTACGTAGGTCCGCATCTCAGAGGCGGACATCTAGTACCGGCAGTTACGCGGAAATGGAATCAGTGCATCGAGTTTTGGCCGAGATCGAAGACCAGCGTCTCGGAGATACGCTGCTACGTCGGCTCAGCGTCTCGGAGATACGCTGCTAGGTTATCGCATGCGTAAGCCTGGCGATACGCACAGGCGTTCGACCCAAGAGAACAAAAATTGAACTGCGATGGCCAAGAGCGCAGCGGGGACGGCTCCTTGCAATATAAGAGGGATGCTTGAAAGTCGAATACCGGTTAGGATGGGTGCACCATATCCTCCTGCACCGATCAAGGCACCGATGGTTGCTGTCCCCACATTGATTACGGCTGCAGTTTTTATCCCCGCAAGAATCGACGGGAGAGCAAGTGGTAGTTCGACCAGTTGAAGCTTGGCACGGCTTGAGAGTCCCAATACCTCTGCCGACTCCAGCGTCGGCGTCGGTATTTGAGTCAAGCCTGAATACGTGTTGCGAACGATTGGCAGGAGACTATAGAAAAAAAGCGCAGCAATCGCTGGCACGGGGCCAAGTCCAAACAGTGGGATCATAAACACGAGCAACGCCATCGACGGCAGAGTTTGAATCACACCCACAATGCTCAGAATAAGATTCCCCATCCATTCGCTCCTCGTAGCTAAAATGCCAAGCGGGACGGCAATCGCGATCGCCAAAACCAAAGAAATGACGACCAGTTGTAGATGTTCCAGCGTCGTGTACGCCAGCCGACTCAAAAACCGTTTCCAGGCATCGATCCAACTATCCGTGAGAAGCGGCGCATTGAGCTGCATTTTTTCATTCAAGAATTTCGCCGCGACGTTTGCTTCTAATTCTCGGTCTAACCGGGCTTTGGCAGTCATGGATGCCATCGACTCAGAATCTATTTTTTCACAAAGCGCTAATAGCTTGTTGGAGACTTCAGGATGGCTTTGCATCAGTTCACTTCGCATCAAGATGACCGCGTAATAAGTTGGGAAGTAGCCTAAATCGTCCTCGAGCACCCGAAGTCGATAGAACTCAATTTCCGCATCGGTCGTGTAAAGATCCGTCACCTGGATCGCGTCTTTCTCGAGCCCGCGATAGGCTAAGTTGTGGTCCATCGTTCGAACGTTAAAATCTGGAAACCGATACTTGAGTCCTAACTGTTTCCAGCCGTCTTTGCGTTCCATGAACTCGTCGCTGATGCCAAAACGCAACTCCGGGTGTTTACGCAAATCACTGATCTTTTCGATACTCAAACGTTCGGCCACGGATTCTCGCATTCCGAGCGCGTACGTATTGTTGAAGCCCAAGCGTTCCGACATCACGATCTTCTTTGCGACCATATGTTGCCGCATGTCCTCTTCGCTCCGAATTTCGCCTCCTGCTTGTAGAATGTCGGCCAGCAGTTCTTCGCGGATGGTTCCGGTGTAGTCCACGTAGGCGTCGATATCCCCTATTTGAAGAGCTTGCCAAAGGATCTGAGTTCCGCCTAGTTCTGCTCGATGTTCGACTTTCACTCCAGCGGAACGGGCCAAGTGTGACAGGCACTCTCCCAAGATGACGGACTCGGTAAAACTCTTGGATCCGATACGGATCACCCGGCTATCGGCTGCATAAGACATTGAGCCGATCGAAAATTCGACCAGCAGTAACGTCGAGAGCGTTGCAATAAATCTTGCGATCACGTGTGTGGAATCCTTTGCGCATTGATGAACCGGGTGACGTAATCATTGGCGGGCCGATCGATCAGGTCTTGGAGTCGCCCCTCTTGAACAATCTCGCCATCGGAGAGGAGCAAAACTCTATCTCCGAAGAATGCGGCCTCACCCATGTCGTGCGTGACCATGATGGCCGTCTTCTTGAGTGTGCGAAAGATGTTTCGCAGGTCCTCTTGTAGGTCGAATCGGACTAGCGGATCCAACGCCCCCATCGGTTCGTCAAGCAGAATAACCGGCGGATCCAACATCAAGGCACGCATGATACCAACACGTTGACGCTGCCCACCTGACATCTGAATTGGGTAGCGGTCCAACGCGGAGTGGGGCAACCGGGTCAAGTCCGCCAGCTCTCGGACGCGAGCGTCCACCTTGGGTTCATCCCACCCTAGGTAACTAGCCAAAAGGCCGACATTTTGTTTTGCGGTCAAGTGAGGAAACAACCCTCCATCTTGAATCACATAACCCATGCGGCGACGTTGTACCAAGATGTTGGATGGCGCGAGCGGCGTCCCGTCAAATTCGACGGTACCCTTGTCTGGCGTTAATAGGCCGATCAATATTCTCAGAAGGGTACTTTTGCCGCAGCCGCTAGGGCCAATTAAGACTGTGGAGTCGCCAGTAGCAAACCGGAGCGTTGTAGGTTTCAATACTTGCAACGCCCCGAAGGACTTGCAAACGCTGTTTAGGGTGAACATGAAGGAATGAGTCCAAGCCGTCGGTCACGATCATATTTGTCTAGGCAATCGTAACATTGTAGATCAGTTGTCTCTGCCGTTCATAGCCGCTGGAACAATTGTGAATGTTGGAAGGGAGGAAATCCCCGATCTGATAGGGAATTTTTGTTTCGTTTGGCTTGATTTGCGCCATGTAATGATTCAGAGGGACGCTAATCCAATCGAGGCTTAGTGGAAAGCGCGTCGCGACCCCGCAACCGACAAATCGAACCAACAGAATACCAGCAAAATGAACCCAGAGAGAATCGACACGGACCTGCACAACAGCCCCATACACGAAACGGGATGCTCGCTAGAGCTGCGCAGCCGAGATCATGAAATTGATCCTAGCCTAGCGGAAACGTTGGATTACGTAGACTTCCAGGGGATGATAGAGTCGATGCTCACCGAATCATCTTGCCCCTCGGACTGACGTTACGGCTCAACGAGTAAACGTCACGACTGGAATTTCTTTTGATTTTGGGATAAAAAGAGCTGGACTTTAGCGATGTGGCGCGCGTACCATTCGACCGTGCAAGCGAGAACGGATTCTCGGGATGAATCAAGTAATCTAGACATCGAGTCCTTTGGAGAATTGTTTTTCCTGCTTGATTTTTCACCGAAATGAATACTGCACAAAGTCCGGCATCCAGCCTATCGGGGATGTTGTCCAATTCCACCGTTCAGTCCGTTCTCGGTGTTCTGATTGTGTTGGCTGTGTGTTCCATCGCGTATTATTGGCTGTCAAAGTTGCGCGATTCCACCACCCAAGACGTAGCGATGGATGAACTACTGCGAAAGAATTTCGAGGAAATGCGCAGTGGGGGTGACATCAACGATGCAGAATTCCGAAACATAGCATCGTTGTTGGAAGGGCAATCTCGTGGGAGTCCTACGCCGTCGCCCAAGACCAACATTAACCCAATCGCAGAATCGTCAGACGAAAAATAATCGCTGATTCCGCTGCGACTGTATGTTAGACTTGATGCAATACCGAAGATCGGTCTGGGAGGCCGAGGCAGCTTGGGCAATCGCGCCCTAGCCAAAAACGAAAAACCATTCGGCTCGAAACTGAGGACATGGATGCCCGGTTCGACTCAAAGATCCAAAATAGTCTTTGAGTAAACCAATCGAGCTTCCAAATATTACGTGTCCAATTGTCAACTACCTCCTCCAGAGCGGAATTCGCTTTGAATGGGCGTAGAAATAGCAAGGAGTCGAAAATGCCCTCAGGTAAGGATGTCATGGCTGGTCGTCGCAACAGTGGCGCTGGCGGTGGTAGTACCACCAAGAAGAATGCGTTCTGTTCATTCTGCCGCAAGAGCTACCGCGATGTCGGACCTCTCGTAGAGGGGCCTGGCGATGTTTACATTTGTGGTGAGTGTATCGAGCTTTGCCAATCGATATTGGACCAAGAGCAACGTCGACGACCTACCTCCAAGAAACTCTTTAACGAGATTCCTACCCCTAGGGATATCGTCGAGCATCTCGATCAATATGTCATCGGGCAGGTCCAAACGAAACGCACGTTGGCGGTGGCGGTGCACAATCATTACAAGCGGCTGACGTCCGATTGGGCGGGTGCGGATATCGAAATCGAGAAGTCCAATATTCTCTTGGTTGGGCCAACCGGGAGCGGCAAAACTTTGATGGCGCGTACGCTGGCCAAAATGCTAAACGTTCCGTTCGCAATCGGTGACGCAACCACGCTGACCGAAGCGGGCTATGTCGGCGAAGATGTCGAGAATTTGCTGCTCAAGCTTTTGCATGCAGCCGACTTCGATATCGAAGCCGCGCAACGTGGAATCCTCTATATCGACGAATTGGATAAGATTGGAAAGACCAGCCAAAACGTCTCGATTACACGCGACGTGTCTGGTGAAGGTGTCCAGCAAGCGCTTCTAAAAATGTTGGAAGGAACCGTTGCCAATGTGCCTCCTCAAGGTGGCCGCAAACATCCTGAGCAACAGTACATTCAACTGGATACAACCAACATTCTGTTTATTTGTGGCGGGACTTTTGTCGGAATCGAAGAGATCATCCGAAAAAGGATGGGCAAGAAATCCCTAGGTTTCGGGCCGGGCAATAGCTATCGAGAAGAAGGCGATGTTGCGGCACTCCTATCGCAAGTCACCTCCGACGATATTCTCCAGTTTGGCATGATTCCCGAATTGGTCGGACGACTCCCGGTGGTGACCGCGCTGGCACCGCTCGACGTTCCAGGTCTCATCAAAGTCCTGAGCGAACCCAAGAACGCGCTGATCAAACAATACCAAGCGCTCTTTGGAATGGAAAACTGTGAACTCCATTTCACCGAAACCGCGCTCAAGAGCATTGCGCAAAAGGCGCACATCAAAAATGTTGGGGCGCGCGGCCTGCGAGGAATCGTCGAGGACATCATGTTGGATGTGATGTTCGAACTTCCAGACCAGCAACCCGGCACAGTCTACACGATTGACGTGAACGCCGACGATGGAAAGCTGATTCATTTCAAGAGCATTCCAGAACGCAAAGAGAGCGCCTAAAGTAGAACGATTGTCCCCCCAATCGTTCTTGTGTAGAAGCGTCCCTCCGCGACGCGCTTCCCCGGTTGCGAAGCAACCTAGCGCTTTCCCGGTTGCGTAGCAACGTCTCGATTCCCCGATGCATAGCAAATTTGCGATGCCGTCGCGTAGCAACAACGTTGCGATTCACTTCGATAGTCCGCTGTGCTCACGACTGGATCATCGTATCCAGCAGCGAGAACCAAGTGACGCGACGCCTGTTGCGGAGCAACAGCGATACAACACACCCTGTTGCGGAGCAACAGCGATACGACACACCCTGTTGCGGAGCAACAGCGATACGACACACCCCGTTGCGGAGCAACGGCGATACGACACGCCCCGTTGCGGAGCAACGGGGCTACTTAGGCTCGCTGCTCTTCCAGAGTTGGGACTGCAAGTTCCGCGACGATGTTGTCCAAAATTTGTTCACTCGTGATGCGTCGCAATCGGCTTTCCGGCCTAAGAATCAACCGATGTGCGACTACGGGCGTCGTGATCTTTTTTACGTCGTCGGGTTGGACATAGTTTCTGCCTCGAATAGCTGCCATGGCTTGCGCTGCTCGAAAAAGAGCAATCGTGGCTCGCGGACCACCCCCTAACGCGAGATCGGAATGCGATCGGGTTTCATGCACTATCTGCAGCATGTACTGTCGCACTTTGGGGTCCACGTAGACCTGTTTGACCAACTGTTGAACTTGAATAATCTCTTCAGCGGAAACGACACTGGTGAGGGTGTGGATAGGATGTTCCTTCTCAAGCATTTGAAGCATGCGGAGTTCTTCCTCCATGGATGGGTATCCCAGTGTGAACTTCATAAAAAAACGATCGAGCTGCGCTTCCGGCAGCGGAAATGTCCCTTCGTGATCGATGGGGTTCTGAGTTGCGATGACAAGAAATGGGTTGGGCAGCTTGTGGGTTACGCCATCAATGGTCGCGCAGGATTCGGCCATCGCCTCTAACAGGGAGGACTGAGCCCTAGGAGTCGTCCGATTGATTTCGTCCGCCAAAAGAATGTTCGTAAAGAGCGGGCCGGGTCGAAATTCGAACTCGCCGATTTTTTGGTTGAACACCGACGACCCGGTGATATCGCTTGGCAATAAGTCGGGTGTGCATTGAACTCGTTTGAAGGTGCAACCGATGCTGCAGGCTAACGCACGCGCAAGCATGGTTTTGGCGACACCCGGCACGTCCTCAAGCAACAGATGCCCCCCGGAAAACCATGAGACGAGAGACAAAACTAACTGCTTGCGTTTGCCAACGATTACCTTTTCGATGTTTGCAATGATCTTCTTGGAAGACTCGTGTACCAATTGCGACATGCGAAAAGTGTCCCAGGTTGATTGAGGAAATTAGGTAAAAAAGCTTGGGTCCGCCGGTCCGCCCCCAGTCGGCTCGTCCGACTGAACTTGGGTCCGCCTCTCGCCCCCATGTCGGCTCGTCCGACTGGAGCGTAAGGTTCGTCAGCTACAGAGCCTTATTCACCGAACGACACAAGGAGGCCGTCTCACTTTCGTCTCAAATCATTCGATGGCTTTGTGATGAGCCTGAGGCGCTAGCCGAGCTTTA
>JBEBHM010000621.1:0-5271 GCA_040080875.1 Pirellula sp. | reverse complement strand
GAGGGAGCCTGCGGGTAGATTAGGGATCTCTGGCTGCAGAGCCGATGAGAGTCCCTTTCGGGTGATCCAAGCTGCATCCAAGCCTTCGATCGATCCGTTCTGCGTGACGTCGGCAACAATGATTGGATCTGTCCATGAGAACGCATCAAAGCCCGTGGTCGCAGATACCGCGACACCCGAGATCCAGCCTGAGTCCTGCGCCGTGTAGAGTCCATCTGC
Organism: Pirellula sp.; assembly: GCA_040080875.1. Taxonomy (GTDB): domain Bacteria; phylum Planctomycetota; class Planctomycetia; order Pirellulales; family Pirellulaceae; genus JBKCUI01. The sequence goes on along the minus strand of JBEBHM010000621.1, from coordinate 5,052 downwards.
GTTCGTGTCTCCAATAAAGACCGCCTTGTGAATGCCCGCATCGGATATCGACGGAACAGGCATTGCTCCTCCCGCAAGAGTAAAGACCGACAGGTTTTCGACACGCACCAAGTCCGATGCACCATAGGCAACATTGGCCGGCACGCTTCCCAGCAATCGCGTGATGATTTGTGGTCCGGCTCCTAGAGGCGTGCTTCCGGAGAGCGATAGCCGCATTCGGTTCGACGAAAGCAAGTTGACTGTCGTGCTCCAGCCTAGTGGTAGCACATTGAAAAACGTACTAGACAGGTTGATCATGGTTGGATTGAAGACCACATCGAAATTGACGGCGAGCACATCGTTTCCGTCGCTGATCGTGACCGGTAAGCCAGGATTGCCGTTATCGAACGACAGGTTCACATTTTGCCCCGCAGTACTTGTGGCTCCGCGTGCGAAGTCAGGAATGGAGACGACGCGAGCCGTCGAATTCGTAACACCGAACGTCGCCACAAAATTTCCACCGGGTGTTCCATCTGCATCACCGTCCAACAGTTCTCCGGTCGTGCTCTTGAAACCATTCGCATTGCTGAACAACGTGAGCGTATAAGTGTCAGCAGCCAGCGGGCTACCTGTCTTGACGAATCGCATGGTGTTCGTGGCAGCATCCAACAGGAGCGAGCCACGCACATTACCGGTCGACGCACCGACCAGCGTTACATCGGCCACATCAACGGGTATATCGACTCCGTCGTAGATATTTAGCACGCTCAGATCCATTGGCGTCGAGAACGCAAAATCGACACCGCTCGGATTCGGCGTTGCGCTCGTAACTCCTACCGTCGGCGCGATTTCCGTAACCGTCAGCGGAATAACTTGGAAGATTCGATCACCGTCAATATCGGATCCACGCAATGTTAGGACGCGTGTTTGTCCAAGAACAAAACCAGATCTGTCGACGACGACGAGTTGATTTCCAACAAGGGCAAAGTTCGGCGCACCGGGAGCTTCCGAATCGTCTTCCAGCTGGAATGTAACGATATCGCCCAAATCAACGTCGAACGCGCTCAGGTTGCCGACGATGTTGCTATTGGTGATGCGGTTGGAACTTAACTCAATGCTTTGTGGCGCGTCGTTGATGCCACCGACCGTAATCGTGACTGTGGCCGTAGACGACGCTCCTGATGCGTCGAGGATTGTATAAGTGAAAGTGTCATTTGCGGTGACGCTGGTAGGCAGGTAATCGAAGGCTCTGTTTGGATCGTACGTGTAGGAACCATCCAGTTCGACCTTGAGCCTTGCTCCAGACGGCAAATCCACGAACTGGCCAACAGCGGCCGTGTTTCCATTGACGGCCGAGACCGCCATCGTGTCTGCTGAGTCGACGTCCCGATCGTTTGCAAGTAAACCTGCCGCGCGATAGTGAGCCGCGACGTTGAAAGATTGCAACTCGCTATTATACAACACGACTTCATCAATCTTACCCGTGAAAAGTGATCCGTTGCCCGTCGTCGCATTGTGGAATCGTGTCGTTCTTGCACCACCGATCGCTGAATCGCCTGCGTGGTTAGCGATCGAGCTGAATGGAGTCGCACCCGAAGCGACTTGAACACCATTCAGATACAGACGAGCCGTGCTCGATCCGAAAACAGCGACAACGTGATATCGAGTATCGGTCGAGATCGCTGCCTTCACAATCGGTCCAAATACGTTGGCATTCCACGTGCCGAAATAGAGCTCACTCGCATCAATGTATACATTCAGCCCTTGAGCAGCGTTTCCTTGTTCGTATAGAACTTGACGTGCCTGCACATTCTCGGCTGAGAACCATAGCTCAATCGTCTTAGCATTTGCGGAGCCGACATACGTGTTGATGAGCGACGAATCTGGAATGGAAATGTGTGTCGTTCCGTCAAAGCGAACCGATGTGTCGGTTGAATTCGCAACAAGCGAAGGTTGGCCAAAGACAGGTGTGCCTACGTACGTTCCGTCGGGAGTGGTGGGCGCCAAGCGATTCGCAGTCACCGTTCCACCAACATCATTGAGCCGCCAATACGCCACCGGAACAGGCGAATTGAACAGAACCGAATTGTCGAACTGAGATGACTGAACCGCCAAAACGCTGTTTGCGATCACCGAATTGCTATCGGCAGTTGCAGCTGGAGCATCGTTGATGCCTGTGATCGCGATGGTAAGCGTGCTTTCGATATTTTCGACACCGTCGAAGATGAAGTACTCGAAATCATCGATAATCGTTTGACCTGCAGCCAGTCGCTGAACCGCTGGATTGGCGTTGTCGAGTTGATAAGTGTAGTTTCCATTGGTAGTCCAAGTTAAAGTTCCATATTGACCACTTATCGGACTTACGTTGCTGGTATCGACTTCTAGCACTGTCAATGTCGTACCAAGGTCTAGATCGGTATCATTGGCCAACAAATTTCCTGAAACAGCCAATGTCTGTCCTTCGATCACGGCGTTGTTGTCGGGACGCGCGATCGGACTGTCGTTGCTGCCATTAACGGTTACCGTCACCGTGGCGGTACTTGTCGCACCTGCATCATCGGTAACGATGTACGTGAACGTATCGAGCAATGATTGCCCTTGTCGCAAACCTTGGAGGGTCGACGAAATGCGTGGATCGTAATGGACATTGCCGTTGATATCGAAGCTTACGATGGCTCCCAGGGTTGAAATGGATTGCAGGCTATCGATCGAGAGAACATCCAAAGTGCCTGCATCGGTGTCGTTAGAGAGCAGTGTGCTGGCCAATAGTACGATGTCGGTCTCTTCGTTGGTCGTGATCCCCGAATCGTTTACCCCGACGGGTGCTACGTTGCCAATGACAATGGTAAGAGCCTGAGTTCGGGCTGCGCCGGCATTATCGGTTACCGTCAAGGTAGCTTGGTAGGAGCCATCCTGAGCAAACGTTTTCGTAGCGGATACGATTCCACCCACAACGCTGCCGGTTGAATTGGGCGAACCATCTCCCCAAACGATCGAGAATGTATGGGTATCGGTCAATCCGGCATCTGTCACGTTTGCAATCAATGTTACGGTTGAATTCTCATCTCCGAAGAGATCATCGACCGCAATGAAGGCGGCTTGATTTGCGACCGACACATTGGCTTTGTTGGCCACTCGAACAAAATTGGTGGTTGAGAATGCCGGATTCGTATAGGTGTCCGTAATCGTCGCCGAAATGGTAAAGAGCCCATCGGCGTTGACGCGGATTCGCAATTGTTGTTGATCGTCCGTTGGAATAATAGTGAAGCTCGCTGGTGTAACCGACCAAACGACAACGCGCGTTGCGAATTCATCCACGGGCGGTAGACTGCCCAGGTCGAAGGTCAGAACGTCACCTTCGGAAGCATCCGAATGTTTGGCCCAAGTCAGTCCGTTGAGCATCGTCGCTGGGGGGATAGTCAACGTGCCAGAGTTGGCCACCGTCGTTCCTACGCCTTCGTTCATGCGCCAAAACGACAAAGGTACTGGGCTCGAAATGTTCCCGTCGCGTACGGCATCCAGTTGCCCTGTGGTTAAAACAGAATTGAATACCCCGACGTCGCGGATCATGCCGTCGAACACTCCGGTAACATTCAAGCTCCCGATGTGCCATGGTCCAGAAGGTAAAAGTTGAGCGATGGGTCCGGAAGACGTTCCGAGCGATCGACCGTTGACGAAGAACTCGATCGAGTTATCGCTGCGTCGCAAGGCTGCAATATGATTCCAAACGCCAGCTTTAAGGCCCGCACCCGTGCTTGTCACCAGCACCGAGCCGGCGGACGTATTGATTTCGAGTGCGATTTCCGAGCCTTGTAAACCCAATCGCCAAGTGCCACCAGCAAGGACTCGCCGAGTGCCGGTTAACGAGTCCGGTTTGACCCATGCGACCACCGAAAAGTGATTGCTTAGATTTCCGAGCGTAGAAAGCACGCCCAGGTCGATCCGATCGTTGACGCCGTCAAAGTCTGGGGCAACGGTTTGGTCTAGAGTATCGATCGTGACCGCCGCCGGGGCCGTAACGACGAGCGCTGAATTGACGGTATGCGACCGAGTCGACGTCAAGACCGCATTGTTAAAGAAATTGTCGTTGATAGTCAAGGCAACGTTATAGTTGCCTGCGACGGCGGGAACAAAATCGACACTCGACGAGGTGCCGGTCGCGATGGTTGTTACACCCAATGTGACCGTCCAAGCGTAGGTTCGCGTCGCCGAGAGCGTGGTGCCGTTCAGTCCACCTGCGGGTGCAAGCAAACTGGAATGGTCGGAATCAATCGTCAACACCGAGCCAGCTGTTGGCGATGCGGGCAAACTGATGACAGCGATCGGGTTGACATTGATGACTTGCGAAAAGACCGACGATGAACCGTCGGAGTCGGTGACGGTCAACTTGACGGTATAGTCCCCGGCGAATTGTGGCCATATGGTAAACGCAAACGCATCCGAAGTAAGGATTTGTTGGCCGTTGTTGGTGGTCACTTCCCATAGATAGGTTCGCACATCGTTCACCCCCGGATCGGTGACATCGCCTGCGTTGAACGAATAGGTCCCGAAGCTCACAGGATGCGATGCGGATGCTCCCACTGGTCCTGTTGTATTCAGGTCGTTGATGGTCGGTGCGACGTTGACAACCGTGAACGTTCGTTCTGAGGATGTCATCGCGCCATCTTTGTCGGAGACATCGATGCGCAGCGTGTAGACCTCATTGTCTGCAGGAACAAAATTGGATGCCGTAGCTGCTGGAATGATCGACGTGGTAGAGGCAACAGCAACGCTTAACAATCGAGCGGCAAATCGGGCCTCGATTTCTGCCGCCGTAAGAACACGATCATAGATGGCGAAATCATCCAAATTGCCGTTGTATTGTCGTTGGAATACGCCTGTCGAGCTTTCCCATGCCCCCAAACGTCCCTCGCCTAAATTGGGAACAACAGATACCGATGTCACGACCTGTCCAAAAAGCACGCCATCTCGGTATACCGCTAATTCCCGCGTCGTCGAATTGTAACTGACCACAATATGATGGAAAACGTTTAGTGGGAAGTCGGTAGACGATCCAAAGGAGAATGCGCCTGC
>JBEBHM010000057.1:0-19274 GCA_040080875.1 Pirellula sp. | reverse complement strand
GTCCATCGTCACAGGTTGTGCGAATCGCTCGGTGAACAATTGGAGAGTCCGATCGCTCATTCAAGATCAGCCAATTGCACCATCTTTTGACCAGGACCACGAACACGTAAAACAAGAACCTCTGCATCCACAATCAAGAACAGAATTCGGTACGACCGCCCAGCACTTGTTTTGAATAATCTTTGCCGAACCGCCTCGGTTAGCTCGTTGGCTTCGGGTGCAAGTCCAAATCGCTCAGGCTCGCGACTTAGATCCATCGCAGCCTCCTGAAATGCTAAGTACCAACGATTGGCTCCAATTGGCGAACGTTTGAGAAGCCAACAATAGATGGACTCGACATCCTCATGTGCAATTCGGAGTAGTTTTACTTCAAATAGTTGGTCCATCAATCGATGGAGTGCTTCTTGCGAAATTCTGTGTCAAACTCCGGTAGGCGAATCCCCCGATCCCCAGCCTTCATTTCGTCAATCGCATATTGAAGTGCTTTCACGTCATTTCGGAAATCAAGTTCGGACGGATGAGTTGATCGCCAAAGGTCCAGCATCTCCTCGGGCGATGCGGAAGTGCCAAAATCTTTGACTTTATGGCTCAGGAACTCATGAAAACTCGCTAACTCACTCATACAACCCTCCGCCAAATTTTGCGCATATTTTCGCGATTCGAATTGACCTTCCGTTTCGCAATTACCCGATTATAATCTAACAGAGAGTCGAAGATAAAGCCAATACTGGAGCAGCGTAAACCATTCGAACAATCTGGTAGGCCCCCCGTCCACTTTCGGGCATCCACGGTGGTTGTGATTCCTAAGCAGTTTTGCGATCCTGCTCTCAATCAATCTGCTGCGTCCATTGGCATCACGCGACCCAAGGTAACTGTGTTTGTCATTGTTCGTTAGTCCACTGTCGGTTCTTAGTTATCAGTTTTTAGTTATTAGTGTTGATTGGTGTTATTCGTGGTTGGCATCCTTTTCTTTGTTCTTCGTTCTTCGTTCTTCGTATCTTTCGTGGTCGCCAGAGATCAGCTCCAGCGAATGGCCTGAGCTACGGTGGTTGTGATCGGCGAGAAGAGTCACAACTACTGTTGAGAACCGCCTGTCCCAAGCCATTCGATGTTGTTCATCTTGGCGAGCGCGAGGATTAAGGCTTGAGTGCCTGAGCTGCCTCGATCCATCGACTGCAAATACTCGTACATTTTCTTAGCATGCTCAACACCGGCAAGCTTGAGGCCTAACCCTTCCGCTTCCTCGAGAGCTATACCAAGGTCCTTGACGATGTGGTTGACGAAGAAGCCTGGGGCAAAGTCTCCACGAAGCATGCGTGGCGTTAAGTTGGTCAACGACCAACTGCCGGCAGCTCCCATCGAAACCGACTTGAGCACCGACTCGGGATTAAGCCCACTCTGTTGTGCATAGAGCATGGCTTCGCACAACCCCACCATGCCTGCCGCGATCAAGATTTGATTTACGACCTTGGTGTGCTGTCCAGATCCAGAGGGTCCATGCAGGACAAACGTGGTTCCAAATATTTTCCAAATCGGCATGAGGGCTTCGAATGCAGTTTCGTCTCCACCAATCATGATCGACAAACGAGCTTCGCGTGCCCCAATGTCGCCACCGGAAACAGGTGCATCCAGAGAAAGTATACCGTGCTTGGCTGCCTCCTGAGCGATACGGATCGCGAGCCCAGGTCGGCTGGTCGTCATGTCGACCATCACGCCTCCGGGAGCCAGGCCTGCCAATACACCTTGATTGCCCAAAAGCACTTCTTCGACATCGGCCGGGTAACCCACCATGGAGAAGACGACGTCGCTCTGGCTGGCCACGTGCTTGGGGCTTGAACAACTTATTGCACCCGAGTGTACTAGATCCGTCATTTTCTCGGGCGAACGATTGAAGATTGCCAGTCTATAGCCAGCCTTGAGAAGATGGGAACAAAGGCTGCGTCCCATGACGCCTGTTCCAATCCAACCGATTCGCGTCGTTTCGGGATGTACTGATTGCATGTTGCACCTCACTGGGTCCGGACGTTTGTAATGTTCGTTATGTCATTGGATGGTTACCGCCGACAAAAGTCAAAGTAGTAGGCACATTCCATGTGCCGTTAACCGGATTACTTGCAAATCAGGTAAGGCGGACGGCACGACGGAGCGTGCCTGCTACTTTGGTCGGCTGTGTCTGGATGGATGATTTACGCTTGGGGCTTGCGACTGGCTTGTTCGTGCTCAAGGACGCCGGCTACGAGAGCGGTCAGGCGTGGTTCCGCATCGTTGGCGACAGCGATGATCTTTTGAACGTCTGCGGGTTCCAGCGCGTCGGGCAAACACATGTCGGTGATGACCGAAAATCCGACGCAACGCATTCCGGAATGCACGGCCACAATCACTTCGGGGACGGTCGACATTCCCACCACATCCGCTCCAATCTGTCGAAGAAATCGATATTCAGCTCGCGTCTCCAAGTTCGGACCAGCAACCGCGACGAACACGCCCTGGTGAGCCACGATGTCCTGCTTGCGAGCTGTCTTGAGCGCCGCCACAATCAAGGACTGATCGTAGGGCTGACACATGTCTGGAAACCTCGGCCCCAGTCGGTCATCATTGATGCCAATCAGCGGATTATCCCCCAGCAAGTTGATATGGTCATCGATGAGCATGATGTCGCCCGACTTGTAAAAGGGGTTCAAGCCACCGCAAGCGTTGGAGACGACCAGCAATTCGGCTCCCATGGCCTTCATCACCCGCACCGGCAACGTAATCTGCTTGAGTTGGTACCCCTCGTACATGTGGAATCTACCCTCCATGGCCATGACGGGAAGCCCGCAAAGCGTCCCGCAAACCAGTCGTCCGCGATGCGAGGTAGCGGTCGATTTTGGGAAGTGCGGAATATCCCCATATTCAATGGTCGCCTCGACATCGATGCGCTGAACCAGTGGTCCGAGGCCGGTACCTAAGATAATGCCTACGTGCGGGGATCTGTTCCACACTTTGCGGATTGCCGAAGAGGCTTCTTGGATTTTGTCGTAGAGGTCTAGCATTTGGTTTTTTGAGAGAAATGTCTGGCGGATCAATGAAACGAGCGGCCCATTTTACGCAATCGACGCAAACTCACTACTCATGATTGAAAGGATTTGCTAGGAAAGAGAAAACGCTAGGCAGCGCAGCGGAATACGGCACAATTCTGGTTCGTGCAACCTCGTTTTGCATTTGAAAATCTCCAGTGGAACAAGGACGGAACCATGTCGATTGTCGTTTTCGAAGATCCCCAATGCGAACTGCTTGCCCCGATCACGCACGCTCGACTGGCTGCGACCGTGACGTGTGGCAGCTTTCGACTTGTCGATTTGCTCGCTCCGATTTCCGACGAACTGTACGGCATTTCGCGGCCGCATTTGCACACGCTACAGCGCATTGATTTCCCGTGCTTGCGTTCACTCGACGAGCTTTCCACCACGGTGCAACCGACCGAACGCAAGGTGAATCTGCTCCTCAATGCGAGAGTGGCTCCGACAAGGAAAAACTTCGAACAAATTGAGCTACTCTATCGAGCCGCATGCCAACCCGGTGCCGGTTCGACACCGTCCGTTATCTGGGATCGTGAGCATATTGCAGCGGTCGTCAATCCACCCTGGACTGTCGAAAAACTATTTGACCTCGGTTATTTGGGAGTCGAGGAATGGCTTGAAAAATCCAAGTCGTTCGGTTTGATCGATTGTGAACTGAATACCATCGGAGTCCCACACGAATTGATCGCGTGCAATATGGCATCGATACGTGACAATCTGGAGTGGCGAATTGAGTTGTCGGTCCCGCATGCCGATGCCAATCACAAACGAATCGTTACCAGTGAACTCACACAGCTCAAAGATGGACTGTTTGTGGCCAAGGGAGCCTCCATCGGAGAGTATGTCCTGACCGACACTCGCAAGGGGCCGATCATCATTGACCAAGATGCCCAAGTTGGACCGTACACTTTGCTTCGAGGACCCATTTATATTGGTCCAAAGGCCCGCATTCTAGAGCACTCGGCCATCAAGGACGCCGTCTCGCTGTCGCACACCACCAAGATCGGCGGCGAAGTCGAAGCGTCGGTGGTGGAGCCCTATACCAATAAACAGCATCACGGCTTCTTGGGACACAGCTATCTAGGTAGCTGGATCAACTTAGGTGCAGGCACTTGCAATAGCGACCTTAAGAACACTTACGGACCGATCAACATGGAATACGGTTACGGAAAGGCACAAACCAATTTGCAGTTCTTGGGCTGCATCATGGGGGACTATTCGAAAACGGCCATCAATACCGGCATCTTCACCGGCAAAGTCATCGGCGTTTGCAGCATGATGTACGGTTTTGTAACCAGTAATGTGCCCAGCTTTGTCAACTATGCTCGCCTCTTCGGCCAAATCGCCAGCCTCCCCCCCGAGGTGATGGTCAGTACCCAGCAACGAATGTTTGCTCGCCGCGATGTCCCCCAACGCGGCTGCGACGTACAGCTAATCTACGACATGCATCGACTCACGCAAATGGAACGAGATCGGTTCGGAGATGCGCTGGCTCTTTAGAGGCGGGAGGCGGGAGACGGGAGACGGGAGGCGGGCTAGCCGATTGCTAGTTTGCGATGTTCAGGTCATGCTGGGCGTTAGACCCGAATGTGCAATCGGGATATTTGTCCAATTCAAGGTTGCCTTCCATGCAGTCGAATCCTTTATGCCCCAAATGCAATGCACGCCTAGCTGGAAAGGCGTTGGCGTGCAGCGAATGTGGTTGGACAAGCCGTCCCTTGTCACCCGACGAAGCGTTTACGATCTGCGGATTTACATTGGACGAAGCCTTTCGTCGCATGCTTATTGACTCAGCTACGCTCGAGCGTGGTAGGAACTTGCTCGACAAACTCCGCGAGTCAGTTGCAGCAGGCAGCACGACTGCCGAACCATCAAGTGTTCCGCCCGCAGCCATTGTCACCGCGAAGATTGTCGAGAAACTTGAACCGCCGATCCCAGAACCCATTTTACGCCAAGCGGCAACAGGGTTGTCAAAACCTGATGAACGTAGCGTAGCTCCTTCGCCACCACCAACTCCACATGCTCTCGATGTCGAGTACGCACCCAAGGTAGAACGGCCTGTTCGCAGTTGGTCTCATTGGCTCAATGCGTTCATGGAGGAAAAGAACATTCAGTGGGGCGAGTTGGTTGGCGGGCTCATGATCGTGTGCTGCTCGATTGCACTTGTGATCAGCTTCTGGAGCCATATCGCGACGCGACCTTGGCTTAAGTTTTTTATCTTCACTGGAATCAACGCCGCCACCTTAGGCCTTGGATTGAACGCTTGGAGTCGCTGGAAACTCCCAACCACCAGTCAAGGCATACTAATGATTGGCATGTTGCTACTGCCACTCAATTTTTTGGCCTTCGCAATCTTTACGTTGGGAATGCCGTGGAACGGATGGACGGTTGTTGGCGAAGTGCTTTCGTTGTTGCTGCTCGGTGGACTTGCATGGCGTGCTTCATCGATCATTACACCCAATACAAGCTCGTTTGCGACCGCCACGGTAGTGGGTTTCGCTCTTTCGAATTTGCTTGTGCGACGATTCATTTTGGACGGCGCATCGCTTATGAGCCTTTATGTCGTTGCGATCCTGTTGCTTGGGCTCTATCTCACACTCATGATCCTAGGTTGGTTGTCGTATAAAAAAGCAAGCGATGCCCAATTCACCGAGGCCATCCGACTACTCGGGTTGGGAACATTTGGATTCCTGCTCGCTGCAGGACTCGTGGTCGGCTGTTCCGGCAATGGATGGCAGACATTGCATCAATTGAGTCCTCTAGCGACCATGGCGGCATTTCCAGCGTTGCTTTATTCGACGCAGATTCGGAAGTCGCTTGAGCGGGGCAATCGCTGGATGCTGCTCATGATCTCGATATCTGGAGTTGGATTATCGCTCGGGTTAATTAGCTTGTTATTCGCATGGCCGACGCCCATTTGGATGACGCTTTCCTTGTTGGGAATAGCAGGCCTCCTAACGTTTCTATTTGTTGACGCGAAAATTCCTGCGATTGGATATGCGTTGTATACAACGGCATCCATGTTTGTGATGCTATGTTTTCACGTCATGGCGGGGCGAATCTCGTGGAATGAGCAAGCGGCCAGCGCCATGTGGAGGACGCTACTGTCGCCAACATCTGGATTCTCGTTGATTGGATGTAGCGTAGCGGTTTTGGCGGGAGCCGTCGCACTTGAACGTAAGAATTACCCAGAGCATGGGCGAATCGGATTGCGATCCGCCTGGTATCTCGGAATTGCTGGGCTATTCCTCGTGGGTGTTTTTGGGTTAGGGCGACACGAATATGCTACCAGCGTCTCAATCCTATACCTAGGCTACGCAATTTCACTGATTGTGTACGGTGCGCATCGCACACCTAGTTACCACGATATCGTCGCTGGCGTTTTCGTTGTGATCGCTTCGATACAATTCGTATGCTTTGGATGGATGGTTACCGAAACTTGGATCGTGTCTGGTTTTTGGGCTACGGCATTCGCCACGATGGTCTTGCTAACGGGAGCCGCGTATCGCATTGATGATCCGGTTGGGGTTTCTCCCCACAACCGAGTCCTATCGGTTTGGCCAATCGTCTGTGCGGGAATTGCAACGGCTCTTGCCGTCCTATGGTTGCTTGAATCCGAATGGTTGCAGACCACTGTCCCCACCCCAATACCGTTCGAAGCATGGTTGGTACTGTCGCTGATCTGGGGCGCCATGGGATGCGTCTTTTGGGATGCGAGATATTGGACGATGGGTCAAGCCATGGCGGCTGTCTCCGGAAGCACTGCGATTTATCAGGCTTCGAAGTACCAGGGCTGGTTTGCGACCGTTCCGATTGGCTTCCTGCATCCCCTTTCGATTCAAATACAGTTGGCATGGTTAGGAAGTTTGTCTGCCCTGTTCCTCATGGCACGATGGTGCTTATCCAATTGCGATCGAGTCAACACGAGCCGTATTTTGCGCCGACTCAGCGCATTGCATCAAGATGATCTTGCAATACCGGCAGCCCAGGCCACCAGCCTCGCAGCGGTTCTGCTGTGTGTCTATGGCGCGTTGCCCGGTGCGATACAAGAATTGTCGCCGGTCGGTTCGAGCGGGCCAACACAATTGGCATCCTACGTCGTGGGAGATCAAGTCGTCACCCGCACTATCCCTGACATCGCGCGTTTTGAATTCCCCAACTTTCCGCACGGCGCGTTTGCGTGGAACTCGGACGAGACGGCTCCGCGAATTGTTGGCTTGCCAACCGTTTTATGCCTTTGGTTCGTCGCGTTGGCTTGCAGCGCAGCATTGCTATGGTCGCGGCCAAGCAAGCTTCACTTCGGAATCGTTTTGACGGTCTTGATGTCCATTCTCTTTCCGATGGCATCGCATTGGGAGTCGCAGGTTGCGGTGGCATCGGCGCTCCGATGGTTGTTGGGAGTTTACTTCGTATGCGGGTGCGCTGCACTTGGCCGTTGGCAATGGAGCCAACGGAACGAACAAACACACCCCACAAGCGTCTTGACGACGGCTGGCCTTCGACCATCGGACGGCGTGTTTTGGCTGCTCTTCGGCCAACTCATGGTACCGAATTTGATGCTGTCGTCGATTGTCGTGGTCGGCGCGTTGCTCAATCGCAACCCAGGTTTGGTTGATGGAGTCGTGTGGGGTACTGTCGGAATTCTGGGTGCGATTGGAGCGGCCCTGCTTTGGCAGTGGTTTTCCCAAGCGACCACGACGTTGCAACGATCCCACGGAGAGAATGTCCAAGTCTCAACCCTGCCTGTATCCATAGCTGCCATGTTGACAACACCGCTACTCGCCTGGCTGGTTTTGCAAATTGTATTGGGGCTCATCGAAAACCCGCTCACAAGCCCCAACGGAAACAGTTGGTTCGCGACGATCGGGCTCGCGAACTCTTATGCAATTCCTATCCTGATTATGGCTGCGGGAGTGATCTTTGTCGCGGTCGCCCGACCGAGTTCAGGCCTTGCGGTTCTCGCGAGCCAAATTGTTAGCTTGTCGGTCATGGTGGGCTACTTGGCGTTGTTAAAGTCGAATGGTTTGAAGCCGGCAGCTTGGGTCGGTTTGGCCGCATTGCTTTGCGGTGTCTGCGGATGCTACCTTGCAATTTGGAAGTTGAGTCTGAGGCAGCGATCGAGTTTAGACTTCCAACAAGGATGGCCGCGTTGCCTACGGCTGATTGCCACCAGTTATTTTGTTTGTGGACTTGCTGGTGCGTATGTCTTGGTTTGGCTCAACGGCAACGCCATGGAATATCTTGGCTGGTCGGTCATCGGACTTTCGGTTTCAGCGTTGATATTGCTTGCCACCTCGCATGACTGGAAGTCGGAGTTGCGAGGGAGTTTGGGGATCGTCACAACAGGAATCATCCTGGCGGTGTTTGCTGCGACGTTGGTATCGAATGATCGCGAGTCCTTGGCGGTCGCAGGCCTGATCATGCTTGCAACGTCCGTGGTCAACTGGATTGGATTCGGAACCAATCCGGCTGAGCCGACCGCTAGTTCAGGCCGACGCATAGGATTTGCGATTACGAACGCAGGTGTGCTATTGCTTGGATTGCGAGAATTAGGGGAGCCCGCGGGCAGTTGGTGGTCGGTGGGATTGTTATCACTATCATCTCTTGCCAGCGTATTTGTGTCACGTCGTAGCGGACTGTTTCGATACGCGCTATGGGCCATGGCAACCGCGCACCTGGCCGGATTCATTTATTGTTTTCTCCTTCTGCGGCCAGTGGGTTCTTTCGACTTTGCGACGAGCATGCTTTTGATTCAGCTTTCGATCTCGCTGGCAATCTGCATCTTTTCGAGCACTTCTGATTTCCATGATCGTATTCGATTCGTCATTCGATCGGATATATTTGTATTGGGCCTGATGTGTTTTGCGTGGTATTGGGCTGCACTTGGCACGGACATGGGTTGCTTTCGTGTGGGGCCCCTCTTCGCGGCCATTCTATTCAGTTTTATTGGTAGCTTGGTCGGCTATGTACATCCAAAAAACGAAGATGCCAACTTGCTCATGTATGTTACGGGGCTTTGCTGCGCTATCGGAATCCTGCAACTCATCGATCCACCGCCAACGAACTTGCTTTGGACTTCCACGTTGGTGTTTGCGGCCTTTTGTCTCGCGAGTAGTTTTGTGTGGAGAGCCAGCGATCGCATTCGAAAATACGTCGATCGATTTGGGTTCTTGCCAGCGGGTGGAGTGGCACATGCGTCGGAAGGTGTTGTGGTCGCAAACACTTTTTTGGCGATGGTCGTAACCGGTTTGGGAATTGCATCCCAGTTTTTTTGTGATGCGCAGGGAGTCCGCTTCGCAACGTCGCTTGCAATCATGGCTGTTGGGATAGCGGTCGGATTCTTAGCCCGATATCGCGACAACACACAAACGAAGGATGCCATTCTGGCTATTAGGCGAACGGATACCATGGAGACAACGTCGCTCCGTTCACTTGCTTTGCTCATGGGGGTTTTATTCGCTGTCGCATTCGGATGGCATTTCCTGAATCATGACAATTTGAGTGTACTGCAACGAACAGCAATTTTTGCATTGGCGATTTCATTGACAGCCGGGGTGTACGGATTCGGTCTAGTCAAGTGGTTAGGGTTGAAGCAAGATTGGCAATTGGCGGCACTAAAATTGATGCCAGGTTTGGTGGGAGCGGCCGCAGGTTGCGTTGCCGTTTGCGTGTGGATCGAGAGCGGGTTTCCCAATGAATCATCGGTAGTTTCAGTATGCGTCGCACTGACAGTGTTGCTGTCTTGCGGATTGTGCCTTGCCGCTGCATTGTTGCCCGGCAAAGATCCGCTTGGTTTGAGCGAGAACGGTCGAACGGTTTACGTTTACGCTGCGGAGTTTTTGGTCCTCATTTTGGTGATCCATTTACGGCTAGACATGCCGTGGCTGTTCGGCGGATGGGTGCAGCGCATTTGGCCGTTAGTTGTCATTGCGTTGTCGTTCGGTGGGCTGGCGGCTTCCGAGTTTGCTCGGCGTCGACAGATCGAAGTGCTATCCAAGCCGCTGCGTCGAACCGGAGCATTGTTGCCATTGGTGCCGGCGCTGGCGCATTGGATGATGCCATCGAGCGTGCATTACAGCGCATCACTGCTTTGCGCTGCGGCGGCGTACAGTGTGTTTGGGTGGTTGCGGCGTTCGATCTGGTATTGGGTGGCCTGTATTGTATTTGCCAATGTCGGCCTATGGTATTTGCTTCACGAGCGAGACTTTACTTTCGCAAACTATCCTCAGCTTTGGGTTATTCCGCCATCGATGTGCATTTTGGTCTTCGTTCAGATCCTGCGAAACCAACTTACACGAGTCCAAACCGCAACAGCTCGTTACATGGCCACGAGCAGCATTTATGTTGCGTCGACCGCCGAGTTGTTTCTGAGGGGCATTTCCGAGGCTCCATGGATGCCGATTGTTCTGGCGGCTCTATCGATTGTAGGGATTCTGTTTGGGATAGGAGCCAGGATTAGAGCAATGCTGTGGTTGGGAACTTTGTTTTTGCTGGTGGCACTGTTTAGCATGGTGTGGCATGCCGCAGTGGATTTGCAACAGACGTGGGTCTGGTACGCTGTTGGAATTGTGGTAGGAATTGTCATCCTTTTTGTATTCGCAATGTTTGAAAAGCGGCGAGAAGAATTGAATCGACTAGTGAGTACTCTCCATCGCTGGGATGATTGAGCCAACCTGCTCACGGTAACTTCGATCGTATGGGAATAAGAATTCAGCTCTATGAAACAAATCAATTTATCGGGCCCAATCAATCAGTTCGGCTACGGAGTCGTTGGCACGAATACTTTGATCGAAATGGCCAAGCAAGGCTATGACGTCTCGCTCTTCCCAACCAATTTGTCGGATGTGCCTACGGACATTGAAGCGCTGGTTGAGCAAGCCAAAGACGCATCGAAATTCTACAACAAATGGGCCCCATCGATTCGAATTGCTCAGCAGTTTCACCTTGCTCAACATGTTGGCAAGGGCGTCCACGCAGCGATTACGTATTTCGAGCGAAGTAAATTATACGACTTCGAAATCAATCATTTGCAGAATCAGGATGTCGTCATCGCGTCGAGCAAGTGGATGTTGGATCTACTGCAGGATCAAATTCGTGGCCCCAAACTGGCAATTGCAAGGCCGGGGGTCGACATGAAAATATTCCAACCCGGGCTCGTTTCACAGTGGCGGCCGGCCTCAACCGCCTCGATGCATTCGCATTCGCATTCGCCCTTCAACGATTTTAGCAATTCGTTTGCAGCCTCGGTGACATCCACGGAGCCCAGGATCGAACAGTCTTCGCCCACTATTTTTATCGCTGTTGGGAAATGGGAAGTACGAAAGGGGCACGACGTACTACCGCACCTTTTCCACCGAGCGTTTTCGCCCAAAGACAATTTCAAACTGATTCTGGTAACGTCCAATCCATTTTTACCGCCGGAGGCAGAAAAGGCCTGGGCCAAGACATTTGAGTTTCTTGGCGACAAGGTAGAAATCCACAGCAAACGATTACCGAGCCAACAAAGCGTAGCACAATGCATGGCGCAAGCGGATTGTGGGTTGTTTATGTCGCGGGCTGAGGGATGGAATCTCGATGCCGCTGAGATGCTTGCGATGGGAAAACACATTTTAATTACGAACTTCTCAGCCCATACAGAATTTGCCAACGCAGAGAATGCATGGCTAGTTGACATCGACGAGTTGGAACCATGCAATGACGGGATTTGGTTCAACGGATTTGGTGAGTGGGCCAAGCTAGGGCGTGCGCAGTTGGATCAAGCGATTTCGCATCTTCAGAGAATCCACAGTCTCAAACAAGCAGGGCAGCTTCCAATGAACTACGCCGGCATTGAAACCATGAAGCGAATGAACTGGTCGGTCTTTGTACAAAGTGTGATGGAAGCCGTAGCTTAGATCACTTCTCAGCGAGAATTCTCATCATACGTCGAAGCGGCTCCGCGGCTCCCCACAAGAGCTGGTCACCGACGGTGAAGGCGGACAAGTAGAGACCTGATTGGTTCGCATCCAAATCGAGCTTTCGGAGCCTACCAACCGGGCATACCAATCCACCTGTGACCGCCGCCGGAGTGAGTGAATTCATCGAGGCGTTCTTTTCGTTTGGAATCACCTTGGCCCAACGGTTGGCGTTTGAAAGCATCTCTGCGATTTCGTCCATGGGAACGTTGCGATTAAGTTTGATCGTCAAGGCTTGGCTATGGCATCGCATGGCTCCGATCCGAACACAGATTCCGTCGACTGGAATTGGGGTTTTTGCGAGTCCCAAAATCTTGTTCGTTTCGGCTCTGCCCTTCCACTCCTCACGGCTTTGCCCATCTCCAAGGTCTTTGTCGATCCAAGGTATCAAACTACCTGCAAGCGGAGCTTCAAAGTGCTCGGTAGGATATTGGGTCGAGCGGATAGTCGAGGATACTTGCCTATCGATTTCGAGGATGGCGGATGCGGGATCTGCCAACATATTGCTGACACTTGCATGTACGGTTCCCATTTGCATCAAGAGTTCTCGCATGTTTTGTGCTCCCGCCCCCGATGCGGCCTGGTACGTCATGCTCGACATCCATTGAACCAAATTATTCTTAAACAGTCCGTGGAGTGCCATCAGCATCAGCGACACGGTGCAGTTGCCTCCTACAAACGTTTTGCATCCCGCGGCGATCCCTTTTCGAATCAATTGGTCATTCACTGGATCAAGGATGATGATCGCGTCGTCTTTCATTCTCAGCGTGGAAGCCGCATCGATCCAGTAACCGTTCCAGCCTTGTGCTCGAAGCTTGGGATAGACCTCACTCGTATAGTCACCACCTTGGCAGGTGATGACCATGTCCATTTTGGCAAGTTCGTGCGTGTCGAATGCAGAGCCAAGAACTCCGGTATCGTTGCCGAGGATCATGGGGCCTGCACCGCCCGCATTGGAAGTAGAAAAGAAGACCGGTTCACAAACGCCAAAATCGCCTTCTTCGGTCATTCTCTGCAAGAGCACGGATCCAACCATGCCACGCCAACCAACCAGTCCAACCCTATACACAGTATTCTTCTTTTGATTTGAGGGTAATTAGATCATGTGGAATAAATGAACTACGCAAGACCAAAAATCTGTTCGACGTTGCCTCGCAAGATCTGTCGGCCAAGAGCGACTGCTCGCTCCTCCGTCCAGCGCCGAGCCTCGCAAAAATCGCAAGCGAGGACTTCTGCAAGTATCTGCTTGTACATTTTGAATTTCGGCAAGATGAACTCTAGCTTGTACGCGTCGCTGTAATAGCCGAGCTGTTTGTTGCGCGGAATGGCTTCGATACGTCCTCGCAGATCATGCCGAATGTAATTGGGGGTGTTGCTGTACCACCAATGGCCGTGTGTTAAGACGTTGGGGAAAATCCAAGCGTAGTCGACCAGCTCCTGATTCGTAACCGAAGCCAAAACCGAAATGGGAAACATAAGCTTTGGAAAGGCGTTGAATAGCTCAGCGTACTGAATCAGCGACAAGCGGGAATCATAGAGATCTTGCCCCTGATAAACGCCGCCTGGATAGACGCGTCGATTCACACCAATCATCAGATCGAAGGGTAGTTTGTATGCATCGGCCAATTCTGCAAGCTTCCAAAAAACCCATTCACTCATCAGCCGCTTGTTGGATTCGAGCGACTCTCCTCCCCGCTGCAACAAGTCATCCAATGCAATTTGGCACGCGTTCAAGTTGGCCGATTGAGGCTTGGGAGTAAACCACGGTGGCAATGAAATGGCGCACGCTCTTGCACCGCGTTCCTTGAATCGCAAGAACAACACGTCGAGAGCTTCCGTCAAGCTAGAGAGACTCCCGATCGACCGCCCGGTTGACACCATCAGTCGTTCTCGCACTTTGAACTGAGACAGGTGAAATACAAGATCATCCGTCCGCAAACAAGGTACATAGCGAATTGTGTCGAAACCCTCCAATGGATCATCAAAGTCGTTGGTCAGAAAGACTCGCTCCACTTTGCTCGCCTTGAGCACGTGGTCTTCCCAGCCCATCCCTTGCATTTTGGATTCCGCGAGATCGTAAACGAGTTCCCAATTCGACATATCGATTTGCTCTCCGTCGAATCCAAAAAGATCACGCGAAAGCTCTACGAACCAAGACCACTGGACGGTGTTGTCGATCTTGCCAAGATGCTCAAAGAGTCGCCTGACTTTTTCACGCGGCGAGATGCCCAGCTCTTCGATGCGTGCCCGTTCCATTCCAGACGAATGTGCCAACTCCGTGTAGTAATGATAGCCAAGCAAATCTGCTAGCGAATTGGAGGTTGGCGAGTGTGGGTTGATATGCGAATGAGAATCGATCAAAACGATCGCATCGAGTTGGTCGAATAATCGCTGTGTTAGGCAAGTTGACATGGGCTTTGTATGTTCGAAAAGTCACAAGGATGAAGCGCTGCACTACAGGCTGCTTAGCCACCGCTGACCGGCGGAATCAGTGCTATTGCTGTTTGGGAAGATTCTAAGTCCAACAAAAAGGAGTCGTCGACAAATTCGTTTTGGATTGCGATCCTACCGTGTTGCAAAAACGCATGCAAATCCGAATTCGATTCTTCGAGTTTGAGTTTGAGCTCAGCGACGGTAACTGGCAACTGAATATCCATTTCGATGTGGTCAGCTCGAACGCGATCTCGTGCTCCAGCGAACATTAGCACTTTGATTTTGGTTGTGACTGACATACTTCGAATCGTTCTTTGCAAGCCGGGCGAATGGAATCAGATCTCATATCGGCTTTTGCCGGAACCGGGAAGGGCTGAACCTATCTGCCAGCATTGATAGCCTTGCGATTCTACGATGGCCTTGATGCTTGCGGCGTAGAATGGACTGACGATCAGTGCCATACCAATTCCCATGTTAAATACATGCTCCATCTCAATGAGATCGATTTGTCCCAACCTGGCGATCCACTTAAAAACAGGAAGCACATTCCAAGAGTCGCGTTGGAATACGAGATCCACGTTAGGAGGCAAAATGCGTTCCGTGTTTTCCAATAGTCCGCCACCCGTGATATGAGCAATTCCGTGAACAACGTTTTTCACTTTGTAGTGCGACAGCACCGATCGAGTCAGTTTGCTGTAGATGAACGTCGGAGTCATCAGGGCTTGCCCCACGGTACATCCCAACTCGGGAACTTGATCCTCCATGGTTAGTCCTGCGGATTCAAAAACAACCTTTCGCACAAGCGAGAATCCGTTGCTATGGATCCCAGACGAGTTAACGCCCAACACGATATCGCCGGGAGCAATATCGCGACCGGAGATAAGATTTCGTTTTTCCACAACCCCGACGCAAAAACCGGCCAAATCATAGTCATCCCCTTGATACAGGTCCGGCATGATTGCGGTCTCTCCGCCGAGCAAACTGCACTCGGCGTCAATGCATCCATCTGAGATTCCGCGCACGATCTCCTCCAACAGAGGAGGATTGTCTCGCGACATTGCCACGTAGTCCAAGAAAAACAAGGGTTCTGCTCCGGTGCATAGAACGTCGTTCACGCACATGGCCACCAAGTCAATTCCAACGGAACTGTGTCGCCCTGCTTTGAGCGCCACCTTAAGTTTCGTCCCCACACCGTCGGTCCCAGAAACCAAAATTGGTTCCTGATAATTTCTAGAAAAAATCGACTTTGCAAAGTCAAGCGCGTAAAGTCCTGCAAATCCACCGTCGTTTCGAACTACGCGAGGCGTGAACGTTCGATGCATCAATTTAGGGAGCCGCTGCATCGCCTGCTCATAGAGAACCAGGTCGACGCCGCTATCTTTGTAGGTAAGTGCCATCGGCTAGGCAGAAGTTTCTTCAGGTGTTCGAAAAGGGACGTCTCCGTCCAGATTGTTCGCCATTATCGCCGATTTGTCAGATATTGAAAGTATGCGTTTACGCGATCGTCCATCGCTGCAATTCTCTCGGCAGTACAACACGGAAGTGGCTTCCGCAACCCAATTGGCTTGTAAGGCTGATATCGCCCCCAAGCAAGCGGCATAACTCGCGAACAATCGACAGCCCTAATCCGGTTCCTGAGTATTCTCGGGTTAGCCCATCGTTTCCCGTCACGCCTTTGGCTTGCCTAAATTTCTCGAAAATGATCTCGTGATCTCCCGGTGCGACCCCAACCCCGGTGTCCGCGACCGTCAAAAGGAATTCGCTTTCGTTGAGCCATTCGCAACTGACCGTTACCAATCCACCCTCCGGTGTGAACTTAATTGCATTAGTCAAGAGGTTGGTAAGGATTTGCTGGACCTTTCCTTGATCCTGGGAGATTCGCATTTCTGTTTGACTTGAATCGATGCGTAAATCGATGTTTTTGTCGTCGGCCATTTTTCTGAGGATTTCGCATTGGGCTTGAATTACCCCCAAGATGCAAAACTCCGTCGGGCGGACTTCCATTTTGCCCGCTTCGACTTTGGCAAGATCCAAAATGTCGTTGATCATGTCAAGCAGCAAGCGACCGCTATTTTGAATATTGGTTGCATAACGCCGCTGCTTGTCCGTGAGAGATTCGAAACCTTGAAGCACTTCGCTAAACCCGAGAATACTGTTCAGTGGGGTTCGCAGTTCATGACTCATGTTCGCCATGAACTCTCCCTTGAGTCGATTGGCTTCGTATAGCTCCAGGTTGAGTTGGGCTAGCTCATCGACGCGTGTGTCTAGCTCCTTGTTGACCGATTGAAGCTGGTCCTGCGTCTCGGTCAAATGCCGGAGCATGCGATTGAACGACTCTGAAAGTTCGTAGAATTCATCATCGGTATCTACAGCGAACCTGAGTTTCGTATTGCCCCGAGTGATCTCCTCGCTGACTTGCTTCATGTAACTGAGCGGCCGAATGACCAGCCTTTTTAATATCCAATGAAGAAAAAGAAGCGAAAGCGCCAAGGTACAGATCGCGATCGATGTCAAAACCGAGTAACTCCAAATGCTCCAAACCTGCGTATCGCTGTAGGGCATTTGAACGCGGATGATTCGAAATGGATCCAACGCAGGTGATTTGGCTTGTTGGATCGAAGTCGATAATTTCGCGTGACAATCCAAGCATTTTTTGTCAAATGCGATCGGATGGTAGTAGTAATAAAAACCGTTGGACGGACCTGTCTCCTCGAATATGGCCGACGAGTCGGAAGGAACTGCAACCGGTCCTGTCGATGGCTGAGGCGTTGGTTTTATCAAACTCTCGACCGCTGAATCGTTGGTCGCTACTGATCGCTCTTCCAAACTTCGTGCTTCTTGCGCCAGCCGATCCTGCTGTGCCAGTCGATCGTGAATTCGAGTAGCTCGCACCAAATCCCCTCCTTCCGCTGTAGGAGCCTGCAAGAATTCGTGTTCTAGGCCATCATCGATCCGAAAGACTGTGCATTGAAATCGTTGATTGATCATATATGGCTCGAGAGCCTTCAATATTTGCGTCGACGTTTCGATCGGACCATTAGGGTTTTGTCCGATCGCGGCAATATGCTTCCAACCAATTGCGGCATTGGCAATGTACCGGGCAGACGTTCGCGTAGACTCCATGACAAGCCGCGATGCAACCACCTGGACGGCATAAAAGGCTATGAGCAACGAAGCAAGCAATGCCAGCCCCAAAAACAAAAGACTTTTTCGCTCAAGCGACCAATTTCCAATCAGTGATTTCAAGAAACTGTTGGTCATCGACAAAAGCTGATCGGTGTGTCGTTAATTCGCATTTCCTTGCAGATAGTCGGCACTTTCGGAATATTGTGCCGGGATTAAGATGAATATCGAACTTTTCTGACGTCGGAGGTAGAATCTGGGCTCCCAACTTCCGAAGTTCAGGTTTGCCTAGGCGTGTTGATTTGCCCAGTCGGAATTTTTTGTTGCGATTGGGGACTTGTCGAATTACGCTTAGATGTGTTTTTACGGTTTTCCGTTGGTTTAGGTGAAAATTCTAACGAGGAGTTTGGTTCATGTCCAAGCCTTTTGCGTATTGGGTCCGACTTGCTTTGGTTGCGACCATGTGCACGCTTACAACGTTTAGCCCCGTCTCGGCAGGACGTTGGATGGACCGATTGCTTCATCGCGATGCATGCGTTCCCGCAAACCCCTGCGAAATTGCTCCGCCATGTACTGTAGCCCATCCAGGGTGTGGGGCCGAGATTTCCGTTCAGGTTCCTTGCGAGCCTATTTGCGGCACATCGGATCAGATCCTCTCAACTCCTGTAGTTTCGCCGCCTCAAACTTATACGCCACCCGCTGTCCAGCCAACGCCTCAGCCTATGCCGCCCGCATTGCAAACACCGGCACCGGTTGTGGAATCACCGAAATTCGATACGACGCCAAAAGTCGAAATAGCGCCAATCTCGCCGCCGTCTGCTCCGGTCGAGCCCAAGTCGGTAGCCCCTGATATCGACGTGCCTTCGCCCTTTCCTGAAAAATCGCCAAACGCAAGTGTTCCTCCGACAGTTGTGCCAACGCCAACTGTGCCTGCTGAGCCAACGCCGACCATCGTTCCAGAACCCGCGAAAGAACCAGCCCCGACGAGAAAAGAGCCGGAACCAAAACCTGATCTAACCGATCTGTTTTCTGAGCCAAAACCGACCACCCCAGCTCCCGAAACACCCGCGCCAACAAAACCAGATTCTCCGATCGATGACTTGTTTGGGATCGATGTCCCGAAACCAGTTCAACCAACCCCGGAACCAGTTATTCCCGAAGCCCCCCCGGCCGAAAAAACTCAAACGATCGAAGATCTATTCAACAGTCCGACACCAGGAAATGCTGAAAAAGCTCCTGAAACCAAGATCGACGCACCTGCCAAACCAGATTCCGATCTTGAAAGCTTGTTTGGGAAACCAGTAGCGACGACCGTCGATGAAACACCAACCGAAACACCAACCACTGTTTCGACTCCGTCTGTTCCAAGTGCGACCAATGCCCATTTGGACAATAACGCGGTGAACAATAAGTCGGTGGACAATACGACGTTCTTTGAAAACCTATTTGGCAAAAGCAAGGACGGGCCATCCGACACACAACGGGAGATGCCCGCCTCGACCGATTCGTTCAAAATCGACGAACCAAAAGTTGTCGAAACAATTCACCCAAGCATTACAGAACCAACGATTGAACCTGCAATCATTGAACCCGAAATAGCGACGCCAAACAAGAAAGCCGAGCCAGCCTCTGAAATTCCAGAATTGGAGTCAGCAAAACCAAATGCTTCCCCCGATTTGGACTTGGAAAAATTGTTTGGCGTAGG
>JBEBHM010000620.1:0-5281 GCA_040080875.1 Pirellula sp. | reverse complement strand
ACTTCAAACTTCGAACTTCCAACTTCTAAACTCCAAACTTCAAACTTCAAACTTCAAACTTCAAACTTCTTCCCTCTTGACTCGCCTCTGCAATGTCTGTACTATCATGAGTAGTACAGTAGTACGGAGGCAAAAATGAAGATCAAAATCGTTGTCGGGAGCAACACGGCTATCTTTCGCCAGATCGCCGAACAAATCAGTCGGGCGGTAGCGACCGGTGAAATCGCCGTTGGGCATCCTGTGCCAAGTGTACGGGTATTGGCAAAGGAACTGCTCCTCAATCCAAACACGGTCGTCAAAGCTTATGGCGATTTGGTTCGAGACGGTGTGCTGGAAACGCAACCGGGGCGAGGTTACTTCGTCGCCAAACGCCGCCAAATCTATACCAGGACCGAGCGACTTCGGCGACTCGACGAAGCGATCCAATCACTCATCGGACAAGCGCTCGCGCTGGATTTTTCGATCGAGGAAGTCCTCGACCGAACCAAGGAAGCATTCGGCAAAGCAGTCACCAACGTATAACGCATAGCGAGGCAGAATCATGACGGACATCGCAATCACCGCCAAGGGCCTAACGAGGTACTTTGGTAAGCGACCGGTGGTCAACCAGATCGACTTTCAAGTGCCGACCGGGAGCGTGACGGGGCTATTGGGGCTCAATGGGGCAGGCAAGACCACGACGCTCCGAATGTTGATGGGGCTGTTGGAGCCAACGCGAGGGACTTGTTCGATCCTGGGAGTAGAAACCCATCAATGGTCAACGGAACACCGTGCGCGAATCGGCTACACGTTCGAAGGGCACTTTCTTTATTCCTGGATGCGGCTCGCCGATGTCGAGCGATTCCAGCGAGGTACGTTTCCGAAATGGGACGGGTTGCAATTTCGAGAGATTGTCTCGCGATTCGGTATCGCCCCTGACACGCCAGCCGGCAAGCTGAGTCGTGGTCAGCGGGCTGGGGTCTCGTTGGCCATGACGCTGAGCACTCATCCCGAGGTTTTGGTACTAGATGATCCTGCACTCGGCTTGGATCCGATTAGCCGTCGGGCGTTGAACGAAACTCTTCTGGAATTTGTGTCGGATAGCCAGCGAACGATCTTGATCAGTACGCATTTGCTAGACGACGTCGAACGCATTGCGGATCGAATATTGATCATGGTCGACGGCCGGATTTTGGTCGACTCATCCATCGAGATGTTCCGCGAACGAGTCAGCGTCTGGACGATTGAGCTTAACGAACGGCGAGTAGCCGCGGAGAGCATTCCGGGTTTGGTACATGCTTATCGTAGCCACGATCGATGGCAGTTCACGGTCGTCAATTCGAACGATGAAACCGAGGCTGCACTAATGGCTCTTGGTGGGAGCAACTTGCAACACCAGTCGGGCAGTTTTGATGAATCCGTGGTTTCCTACCTTTCGCGTTCGCGAACCGATGGGTCATTTCTTCGATCTGAGAAAGTGAGGGATTAGCGATGACTACATTGATATGGAAAGAGTTGAGAGAAACGGTCCGGTGGTTGCCGCTCGGTTGGCTCTTGATGATGTGCTTGGTTTGGAGCGCAATGCCAAGTCTCTTGGATTTGATTGGTGCTTCGAGTGTCTCTCGGTCGCTATGGAGTGGGAGTTGCATCGGTGCAGCCGCTGTCGCCGCTGGACTGGCGTTGGCTCAATTCGCGTTCGATCAGCGCGACTCGGCCAGAGGTTTCCTGTTGCATCGCGGTGTTACTCCCCAGCAGGTCTATTTTGCGAAAATCTCCGTGGGAATGTTGGTTTATGCGATTTCGGTCATCATGCCCCTATTGATTGCGGCGTTTTACCTCGAGTGGATTGGTCCCGAGCGGCTTCCTACGGCGTGGTGGCAAACGGTCCCAGCGTTGGTCAGCGCGTTTTACGTCTTTGCGTTCTATTTTGGGACCGTAATGGTAATTTGCCGACCGGCTCGCTGGATCGGATCGCGGTTGTTGCCCATGCTCGCAGCAATGGTCGTGGCGTGGCAATCAGCCGCAATCCATTCCATCGCCCTCGGAGTAGGAGCGGTCTGTTTTCTATTGCTTGAACGAGCCGCTCGCTATTCCTTTACGAATCAGGCACAATCTCCAAATCCATCGATGTCGAGTCGAAGCCCGTTCGCGACAAAACTCGCCCTGACGGCTGGATCCATCCTTGCGACTATGCTTGTTTCACTCCTGGCAATTCCGTTCGCGACTTCTAGCTACTTGAGTATAGAGGCAGACCGATCAGGTGAGCTTTACTTGGTGAAGCGTGCCCCAGGTCGGAATGGTAGTCGTCTAACGAAGCGAGTCCGACTAGAGAATGATGCCGAAGTTGAATTGCTGGACTCAGGAAAGTCGTCTACACATTACGTGCAAAGATTGGAACGAGTGAGCAATGCAATGATGCCGAGTTGGGACAGCCGCTATCTTTTTGGCGAGTATTATTTGGCCGGCAATCAATCGGGAGACGAAGATTCGCAGTGGGATTCTCCAAATGTCTGCAATTTAGGCGGATACCTCGTTGCTTATCAATTTGCGCGTCATCAAGACGGATTCATGCTGAAAAGTGTATATAACGGAGCTGCATTTTCGCCGGACTGGAACTCAAAAGGAGAACTCCACAAGATGCTGGGAGTTTCCGGAGATATCAGTAGAAATGAATTAATTATCCCAATTGTTGGCGAACAGGGTTTGTTTTTCGTTGATTTTCGTCGCGAATCAGTGAATTGGCTTAACAAAGGGACGGTCGAACTGTTTAGTTTTCATCAAATGACGACTTTAGATGAAAATGGGAAAAGGTCAATCACTCATATTGCGACAAAGTCCGGTGACGTCATATCGATGCATCACTTCACACAGAAGGGAAGTTCTGAGCCCTCGCTTGAGCAGTCGGCAACGCTCAAGGTCGATTCCTCCGATGCAAAGGAACAGTCGTTATGGTTTATGTCAGATCAAAAATGGACCTATGTCGCACGTCTTGGATTCGAGAAATTTCGCGTGACCAAGCGTAGCGAAAACGATGAATCTCCTCGCACCTTCGATTTCATCATTCCACCCGACATGAGTGTCTATGCTACGCCAGGCGAGCAACGCACAGCCATGATGTTTTGTGCGATGGCGCCATTGGCCTTCGTGAGCTTTCTTTCGTCGGTACGTACCGTTCATTCACCATCGATATGGGATTTGCCCATCGGGTGGGAATGGATGGTTGCGTGCTTGGTCTGTTCGGTATTGGTTTCTATGCTGGCTGCATTCTTTGCGGCCAGACATAGGCGGCTATCACCTTTTGCCACTGCGATTTGGATTGCTTTGGGCGCCCTGTTTGGTCTGGGGTCTTCGTTGGCAATTTTGAGCATCTATCCCCGGATCATGCGCGTTCCCTGTGCGAAATGCGATCACCACCGGCGGGTCGACATCGATCTTTGCGAACACTGCGGTGGGGGCTGGCAATCCGGTACAATCACTGGGATCGAAATCATGGAACGCCGAGATGACTCGTCATCTCGGAAACCTGAGATTGCCACCAGTCTTTCGCCTTAAGTCAAGAAGAATAAAACGATGCCAGCAACGACCATGTCAAAACCTATTCTTTATGGAACGGCGTGGAAAGAAGACGAAACAGAACGATTGACTCGCCTTGCACTTGAGAATGGGTTTCGAGGTATCGACACCGCCAACCAACGCAAACACTACGATGAGGCGAGCGTGGGCCGAGCGATCTCGTCCGCCATCCGCGATGGATTGGTCGTGCGCGACGAGCTCTTCATTCAGACAAAATTCACTTTCCGTGCAGGTCAAGACCATCGGTTGCCCTACGATCCTGCCGCAGCAATCGCCACACAAGTTCAACAGTCGATCGCAAGCTCGCTCGCACACTTGCCCGTATCCTATTTGGACTCGTATTTGTTGCACGGCCCGAGTCAACGCACGGGATTAGGACAAAACGATTGGGAGGCATGGCATGCCATGGAAGCTGCCCATGACCGAGGCGTAGTGCGATCGATTGGCATTAGCAATGTGTCGCTTCGCCAACTTGAGACGCTGGTGGAAAGATGTCGAGTTCGGCCTCAGTGGGTTCAGAATCGTTGCTATGCCGTCAATGGTTGGGACCGCGACGTTCGAGCCTATTGCCATGTCAACGCAATCACCTACCAAGGCTTCTCGTTGTTGACGGCCAATCAGAATTACCTGGCACTACCTGTATTAGCTTTGATGGCAGAAATGCACCAATGCAGCGTGGCTCAGATTGTCTTTAGTTTCGCACGCGGCGTGGGAATGCTACCTCTAACGGGCACATCGAATTCCGAACACATGCGACTTGACCTCGCTGCCCTCAACATGCAACTCACGGCAAACGAGTTGCTTGAAGTGGAAAACGTTGCGACCGGTGCTTAGAAGCCTCGCGATGAGCGATGAGATTGGAGAAATTAATTGAAAATTGGCGCGAGCCAAGTTCCATCAGTCGATCACAAAGAACAGATTGCCGTTGTTGGAGCCATCGGCAGTATCTTTGTCATTAAAACGTAAAGTGCGAGTATGCCACTTTTGACCGTCCCATTGATCCCAAACCTCCAAGCCAATGCTAGTCTGACGGATAAATATTGCTGCGTGATGCCAGTACTTGCCATTCTTGAAGGATGCAATTGCGGTTCCGGGTAGCACGTTGTTGCCTTTGACTTGAATTCCCTGCTTCCAAGTACTGGTGACTCCAAGCGACTTGCCTGCCTCGGAGAACACCTGTTGCACTCCCGCTGCGCACTGGCCTACGTAGGGTGCGGATCCAAGGACTTTGTCTTTGTATTTCTCTGCATGCGATAGCGGAACTGATGTGCCGGGCATCTTTCTATCTCCTTTTGATTTTGTTTAGATTTCCTGTAGAGGCCGAATGTTGCGTCGCCTCAACCTCTTCGTCCTACAGTTTGTCTTGCGCAACCGCCTGAAGCCTGATACCGTTCTCGTCACTCCAGTTCAGATGTTGCGTGAAAAACCATGTCAGTCGCAACTTTCCTGTCTCCGCACGTTTTCCAGCGCGCGTCGTATCGTTGCTTTCGATTGGCTGAGCTAACGACTTGGCATAATTGCGACGTTCGAATGCCAGACGCATCTAATCGCAGACGGCTAAGCCACCAAAATCGCTCTTGCAGCGGTACGTTTGTACGTATATCTTGTGAGACGTACAAACGTACTGGAACCGAATCAAGGAGCACGTATGGTTGATCGACCAGGACTTTCCAAAGGCGAAATGACGGTGGCACGGCTGCTATGGGAGCATGGACCTGCGTCCGTACGT
>JBEBHM010000619.1:0-5282 GCA_040080875.1 Pirellula sp. | reverse complement strand
TCAGCGAGACCCCAGCGGCCTCGTGCCGCTCGGTGAATCAGGCTCCGTAGCTAACAAATCTCGCGCTCCAGTCGGACGAGCCGACATGGGGGCGGCAGCGAGACCCCAGCGGCCTCGTGCCGCGTGGTGAATCAGGTTCGGTAGCTAACAAATCTCGCGCTCCAGTCGGACGAGCCGACATGGGGACGGCAGCAAGACCCCAGCGGCCTCGTGCCGCGTGGTGAATCAGGCTCCGTAGCTAACAAACCTCGTGCTCCAGTCGGACAAGCCGACATGGGGACGGCAGCAAGACCCCAGCGGCCTGGTTATTCATGGTTCCCAATTGCTTCCCCTTTCGCAACTTGGGATTCCACTTCATAATCTTTTGACTTGTACCTAAACCAAATTGACTTAATGAAAAGGGATTCCACGAATGATTGCTCGCCATCTTGGAAAACGAAGGCTTGCTGCGATTGCTCTCGCCATTGGGCTAGCGTCCGGCACAACCCTGTATGCCGAATCGAGCGGAGAACTGATTCGACGCTTGCAAAATCTGGGTACGGGAGACCAATACAACCAAGACGCAACGAGCACCATCAAACAGTTGAATGCTGCCAAGGACGTAACCCTCGTTCAAACCCTAATCGCTATGAAGGGCTCGACACCGGTTGGACGCAATTGGCTTCTCGGTTTGGCCAACTCGCTCTACCGGAAATCCGGAACCTCGCAGAATACCGAACTGAACTCTTTCTTACTGGACGGCACGCAGGATGGCGAAGCTCGTTACACGGTGTTTCAATGGTTAACATCGAATAATCCTGAACTGCGCAAGACGCTCTTGGCAAAGATGCAGCAAGACCCAAGCCTTGAGCTTCGCTATCTAGCCATTAGCGAAGCGGTCGAAGCCAAGCCGGAGTCCAAGCAATTGCAATCGCTTCTAGACGCGGCTCGCCATCCGGAACAGGTCGTCGATATCATCAAGAAGCTTAAGGAGATGGGGACGACCATCGATCAACCCAAGCAGTTTGGATTTATCCTGGATTGGAAGCTGATCGGCCCTTTCGACAACGTTGGCACGCTCAACTTTGACAAATCGTTCCCTGTGGAAAACGACTGGGTGGCGGGGACCGTCAAGGAAGAGTATGCCGGCAAATCCGGGCCAGTCCAATGGAAATCAGAGACCTCTGGAAACGAAGAAGGAATCGTGGACTTGGCGGCTCTCTATACCAACGAAAAAGGGTGCATCATTTATGCCATGACCGAATTTGAGTCAGATAAAGAACAAGATGCTGAATTGCGGCTTGGATGCATTAACGGCAACAAAACCTGGCTCAACGGAAAACTCGTGATGTCCAACGAAGTGTATCACACCAACATGCAAATTGATCAGTACAACGAGAAAGTACGCCTCAAAGCGGGCAAGAACAAGATCTTGGTCAAGATCTGTCAAAACGAACAAACAGAACAATGGGCGCAACGATATGCGTTCCAGTTCCGAGTTTCCGATTCAACCGGCAAAGCAATCTTGGCAAAGGGTAGATAATCATGAGCATCAACTTCCATCGCTTGTATACGCACTGTGCCTTGGGCTTGGGGCTCATCGGGGGAACTATCCAATTTGCATCGACTTGCTGGGCAGACTGGCCCCAGTTTCGCGGCCCAAATGCCGGAAGCGTTGCGCTCACTGCCAAACTTCCAACAAAGTTTGGAGGTGAATCGAAAGAAAACGTTCTTTGGCAAACCAAGTTACCGGGCCGAAGCGTCGGTGGCGCGATCGTGGTTGGTAACCAAGTCATCACCACCAGCAGCAGCGGGATGGACCAGCGACGACTACATCTGGTTAGTCTCAACGACAAAGATGGTTCGATTCGTTGGCAACAGGAATGGGTCGCGCGTGGTCGTCCGTTTTGCCATCCGACATCAGCCAACGCAGCTCCCACTCCGGTTTCGGATGGTAAGTTTGTTTATGCGTTTTATAGTTCCAATGACATTGCTTGCGTCGACTTGGATGGCAATCTCGTTTGGTACCGTTCGCTTTCGACCGATTTCCCAAAGGCCGGGAATGATGTTGGCATGAGCAGTTCACCGATCGTCGTCGATGGCGTCTGCGTGGTTCAAGTGGAATGCCAAGGGGACTCGTTCGCTGCCGGATTGAGCTGTGACGACGGACGCATACTTTGGAAATCAGATCGTCCCAAGCAAGCCAATTGGGCATCGCCACTCGCTTTGAAGTTGACGTCCGGCGAACAAGCCGTTGTCATGCAGTCGGGCCAAAACTTGATTGCTGTATCGCCTAAGACCGGCAAGCCGGTTTGGAAGTTGGATCTCAAGTGTTCAACCATCCCGTCGGCGATGGCAGCGGAGAGCCGATTATTTGTACCGGCGTCTGGTGGCTTATCCGCATTTGACTTGTCCAGCGCGGGAACGGAGCCGAGCAAACTTTGGGACAATAACAAATTGAACGCCAACGCTTGTTCGCCGCTCGTCGTGGGCAAACATGTTTACACAATTAGCCGCACCGTGTTGGCTTGTGCCGATCTCTTTTCAGGTGAGCTCAAGTGGCAAGCGCGATTGGGAGAGGCAAAGAGCATCTGGTCATCGCCCGTGGTGGCTGGCAACAACCTCTACGTTTTCTCCGATGAAGGTAAATGCATGGTAGTGCAGTTGGGAGATGAAAAGGGTACGCTGGTCGAAACGAATGACTTGGGTGAAAGCGTTCTCGGTTCGCCCGCGATTTCGGGAAATGCTCTTTATGTTCGAGGCGTGTCGAGCGTGTGGAAGATTGCTCAGAAGTGAGCTTGCAAGCTAACGAAGCTACTGTTGTTTCGTTTCAACCGCTGGCCTGCCCGATCTCGGGCAGGATTACGGTGCCGGGTTCAAAGAGCATCACGAACCGCGCCTTGATTTGCGCCGCAATGGCGTCAGGAGAATCGCTTCTGACCGGTGTTCTCGATAGCGAAGATACTCGAGTCATGGTCGACGCTTGGCAATTGCTAGGACTCGATTTGACTTGGAACAAGGAAGCCAAATCGTTGAGGATCGTCGGCTGCGCGGGGCAGCCACCTCGACCGTCCGCAACTCTCTACATTGCCAACAGCGGCACAACGATTCGATTTTTGACGGCGGCCCTAGCGGCAACGCAGGGCGAGTACTTGCTCGACGGCGTGCCTCGGATGCGAGAACGTCCCATCGGTGATCTCCTCGATGGACTCGCTGGACTGGGCGCCAATGTCACAAGCACCAATGCGGACCGTCCGAACTGTCCGCCGGTCCGAGTCGTTGCCACAGGACTGCGAGGTGGTGAGACCGACGTCGCGGGGGATGTATCGAGCCAATTCTTGAGCGGAATGATGATGGCCGCGCCTTATGCTCGGAAGCCTGTAACCATTCGCGTGGTGGGAGAACTGGTTTCGGAACCCTACGTCAACATGACGGCGGCGGTCATGCGATCGTTTGGCGTAACGGTCGAATGCTTGCAGAACGAAAGTGGCCGAGTGGTTCGAATCGATGCCCCGCAGTCTTATCGGGAATGCCATTATCACATCGAGCCTGATGCATCCGCAGCAAGCTACTTCCTCGGGGTGGCAGCCATTGCAGGTGGGCGAGTTCGCATCGACGGTCTCAGCTTCGACGCATTGCAAGGGGACGTTGGCTTTGCGCGCGTGCTCGAAAGCATGGGCTGCCACATCGCCAGTGGCCCCGATTTTATCGAGTTGCAATCCGGACCGTTGAAAGGTATCGATGTGGACATGAATTCCATCAGCGACACGGTTCAGACTCTCGCCGCAGTGGCTTTGTTTGCTTCGGGGCCAACTCGTGTGCGCGGTGTCGCTCACAATAGGCACAAAGAAACCGATCGCATCGGCGACCTTGCACGAGAGCTTCGGCGCGTTGGGGCACGCGTGGAGGAGCATGACGACGGATTGACCATTCATCCAAGCCGTCTTGTCGGTGCGGACTTGCAAACGTATCGGGATCATCGAATGGCCATGAGCCTATCGCTCATCGGACTCCGAGTGCCCAACATACGCATCGTCGACCCCAAGTGCACCGAGAAAACGTATCCGGAGTTCTTTGAAGACATGGGCAAATTGATTGGACAGACTCCCAAGTACGACATGGTATGACGGCCAAGTCCATGCAAGAATTGCTTTGCAAGATACTCTCCATCTGAATTGGAAAATCACGGCGTCTTCAACGCCAAAAATTGGGGTAGTGGAGGTTGTTAAACCTCCCAGATCGCAGAGATCTTTGACAAGATCCACTACCTTCAACCCCAAAAAAGGGATTGAAGATGCAGTAGGTTTAGGTCACCGGATTTCCATCTGTGCTCCGGCGCCGCTATCGGTGCTACAAGTCTGACGTATGTTCACGTCGAGCACTGCCTGGGCTACAATACATTCTCTGGTTATCAGTCGATTTAAGTGGAATTTTGATCACTCGTGGAGAAGCGAACATGAGCACGGCAGAACAACGCGATTACTACAGCGTCGAATCGTTTCTGGAATTCCTCGATAAATCGGAATTCCCTTTCGAATACGTGGACGGATACTTGCGGGCAATGTCCGCACCCACGGTTCGGCACAATATGGTTGCATCCAACGCTCTCATCACATTCGGAGCGAAGCTCAAGGGATCCAAGTGTCGCGCTTTCAATTCCGATTCGATGGTTCGCATACGACGTGGGGCTTCGACATGGCTCTATTTTCCTGATGCGTCAATTATTTGCGAGAGCAATGGACAGTCGGAACGATTTCAAGACCAGCCGACAGTCGTCGTAGAGGTCCTATCCCCATCGACGCGCGCGATTGACCTAGATGAAAAGGTAAACAACTATCTGGCAATCGATTCGCTCCAGATGTATTTGATCCTCGAGCAACACGAACCGCACGCAATTTTGTTTCGCCGGACTCCTGCGGGTTTCTTGCGAGAGAGCATTCAGGGAATCGACCGGTCAGTTCCTTTCGCATTCCTCGGTTTCAACGTATCGTTGGCTGAACTGTACGACGGAGTGGATTTCACGATCGGGGTCGTGCGCGAGGAGGAATTGGTCTACTCGCAATCAACGATCCCCTAGATGATCTTTCCACTTTCGTCGCAATTCGTTCGCAGGTTTAACTTGAGCCTGAGGCGCTAGCCGAGTTTTTTGATCGACCTACGAGCGCCCTCAGGCCGGGGTCTTAACGGTACGGTATTGACGCATGAACTAGATAAGTTGTTTTTGTTCCCCTAATATTGTCATGCCCCCAGTTAGCTTGTCTAACGGGAGCACAAGGCTAACAGCTAGAATTGGACCTCCCCAT
>JBEBHM010000056.1:0-19343 GCA_040080875.1 Pirellula sp. | reverse complement strand
ACAATGGTCCGGCTGCGACTGACAAAAGTGTTTCTCCCTCGGAGAGCGCTTCTTCATTGGCCCGAAGGCCTTTTTCTTCTGGATCAAAAACAACGGCACTATTCGGCGTTCGTTCCAAAAGTTTAAATGGTTGCGGGCGACTTCCGGTTTCCACTCGATAGAAGTTTCCAAGTAACTCGTAATCCAATCGATAGGCACTTGTTGTGCCAATGCGACCCAGTTCCAATTGATACGTCAGGCTATCACGCGTTTCGTCACGTGTTGGGTCGACCGGTGAGAACTTTGCCCGCAGTTCGATCTTGTTCTCGACGCCATCCCAAACCAACCGGTCCATTCCCCCATCGCGTTGTATGCGCTTGCCTAGGCCACCTTTTGCAGCAGTGGCGAGCATTACGAGCGATCGCAGCAAGTTTGACTTGCCGCTACCATTCGGGCCTATCACAACATTTAGCCGTCCAGGCTCCCATTCGATATTGCGAAGCGAGCGAAAGCCCTTTACATCCAGTTTCAAGATTCTCATCGGCAATACTTCTCCAAAGCTTCATTCGTAGTTTCATCATCGCAATCTCGACAGCCGTGATGGTTCAGCATACGAATTCCACGGATCAAGACAAAACCGAGTGAATACGCAGTGCAGCTTATTTCCAGTTCCCGATTGCGATGTTACGGTCGAAACTCTACCAATCTCTACCTGCGTTGTGAAGGCGATTGTCCTTGATTTGGCAACCACTTCCGATAAATGGCATGCATTTTGCGTCGTCGGTATGTTGATGGTATTCTGCGATCTGCAATGGGAAGCGGCGAAACGCTGGGTGAGAAAAATGGTAGATGAGCAAGACGGGGCTGTTCATGCACCGCTCCCGATAAAGCAATTTATCCAGGGCTGTCGCAAACGTCTGTTCAGACTCAAAGTGGCAGACTCAACAGGTCTGCAACTGACAGGCGGTCGATTGCTTGCCGCTGCACTTGTCTTGCGGCGATTGTTGATCCGAAAGGGAATTGCGACTTCGAAGCGGCCGATGGTTGGAGTGTGGTTGCCTCCCTCGGTTGGAGCCGTTTTGGCTAATGCAGGTATCGGATTAAGTGGCAATGTGGCTGTGAATCTAAACTATTCATTCGCCAATGAAAACGTCTTGAAGTGCATCCAGCAGTGCCGCATCGCGCACGTTGTGACATCTCGTAAGTTTCTCCAACGCCGTCCGCTTGAGGTCGATGCGGAGTTTGTGTACTTGGAAGATCTCGTCGGGGACGCGACATGGTTTGATCGAATCGTTGCGGGCTTTGCCGCCTACTTGATTCCGTCCTTCCTTGTTGAGCAAATGCTAGGTCTTAACAATCGACATGTCGATGATTTGATGGCTGTTCTGTTCACCTCTGGAACTACTGGTGAACCGAAAGGGGTTATGTTGTCGCATGGGAATATCGCTTCGAGCATCGATGCTATTCGCAAACTCTTCAAAGTGGAGAGTGACGACGTGGTGCTTGGAATCTTGCCGTTTTTTCACGCCTTTGGCTATTCAGCAACTCTATGGCTAGGGATGGCACTCGATATGGCAGTAGTCTACCACTTCGATCCATTTGGCACCTCGACGATCGGTGAACTTGCCAAAAAGTACCGAGTGACCGTGCTATTCGCAACACCCTCGTTTCTAAGACTCTATTGGCGTCGTTGTCGTTCCGAAGACTTTGCCGACCTTGATCTCGCGATTGTCGGTGCGGAGAGGCTCGAACCGGCACTGGCAACGAAGTTTTCGGAGAAGTTCGGCGCAACACCGGTGGAAGGATACGGGGCGACCGAGCTTGCACCTTGGGCCACAGTGAATGTTCCGTCTCATCGATCGGTCGCGCAGGGTACCAATAGAAACAAACTCGGTACAGTCGGCCTTCCGGTGCCAGGAGTGCAACTGAAAGTGATTGACCCTGAATCGCGACTTGAATTAGGGATTGGCCAGGACGGGTTGTTGTTAGTACGCGGTCCCAATGTCATGCTTGGCTACTTAAACCTGCCTGAAAAAACAGCAAGTGTGATCCAAGACGGTTGGTACGACACTGGGGACATTGCCAGGCTAGACGCGGACGGATTTGTTACCATCTCAGGACGGCAGAGCCGATTCTCGAAGATCGGCGGCGAGACGGTACCTCATGAAATAATCGAACAATTGATCGCCAAAATAATCTGCCGCAACGAGGAAGAATCGGTGGCACCAAATGTTGCTGTCACGGCGATTCCTGACGCAAAAAAAGGGGAACGATTAATTGTCGTTCATACGCCCCTCAGCGAATTAAACCCCAACGATATCAACTCGAGCTTGGCCACCATGGCAGTGCCCAATTTGTGGATTCCGCGTCCCAAGGACTTTGTGGAGGTGCAAAAGATACCACTGACAAGTATCGGGAAGTTAGATTTAGCAGCCTTGAAACGCATTGCATTGGCGCACACGGTCGATTCGGCCATGGAAACTGCAGGTTGAGACTCGCGGGCAGCTTTGACTTCAGGCAGTTGAACGAAGGCGCGACACCGATTGTGCGAAAATGTGTGCCTATTCGCACACCCCCTTTCTAGGCGATCGGCAGCCCAGTGGCATCGGCTCCCAGCCTATGTTTACAGCTCTTTCAAGGCTGGAAGCCAATGCGACTAGTACAAATTGATCTGCTGGCAATTTGAGCGATTTCGGCACGGACTTTGCGTTCAATCTTCTCGCAACGTTTTCATTTCCGGCCACATCGTTCTAGGAGCTATCCAATGAATACAAAAACAGATTCTCAAATTCAGAACGACGTGATCGCCGAACTGAAGAGCGATCCGAGCGTGAATCACGAGAATGTGGGCGTCGCAGTTCACAATGGAGTGGTGACGCTGAACGGTATCGTTCCGGAATATGCACAGAAACTTGCTGCCGAACAGGCCACGCTACGTGTACGAGGCGTCAAGGGAGTGGCGGAGGAAATCGAGGTCCAGTTTCCAAACAAACATGACAAGACCGATACGGATATAGCAGAGGCGGCAACCAGTGCTCTTGAATGGCATGTTTGGACGAGGGACAACGTTCAGGTAAAGGTGGAGAAGGGTTGGCTAACCTTGACTGGCGAGGTCAACTTTCAATTCGAAAAAGCGTCAGCCCAAGAATGTGTTCGATTTCTCACTGGGGTTCGAGGAGTCACAAACAACATCACGATTAAACCTCACATCAACGTCCCTGACTTAAAGCATTCCATTGAACAGGCGCTCGTTCGCGATGCCGCACTCGAAGCCAAAAACATTAAGGTGAGCGCCGATGGCGGTAAAGTCATATTGAGTGGCAAGGTTCACTCTGGTTGGGAACGTCAAGCCGCCTCGAAAGCTGCATGGCGAACTGCGGGTGTTCACATGGTTTGCAATGAATTGGAAGTTGACTGAGAGATTCGCGATTGAGGTACATCTTGCGAGTCATCGAGAGCGTCTTCCATCTGTCGCTCGCCAACGGTTCTCGATGCGCGAGTAGAAGTACTTCTTTGCGATTTCCGCAACTACCACGTAAAGCACCGTGAGACTAATCAAAGTCAACATCAAGGGAGCGGGGAGTGGCACGAAACCGAATATCGCGACGAACGGAAGATACGGCAATACTAGGGTTATACCGATGACGACAATTGTGCTCGCCAGCAAAAGCGTTCCCGGACGACTTCTAAAGAATACGCGCCGAGTGCGGACCACAATCGCAATCACCAACTCAGTCAGCAGTGACTCAATGAACCAGCCTGTTCGAAACTCTTCATCGGTCGCACTAAACACGTAAAGGAGGATGCCAAAGGTCAAAAAATCAAATACCGAGCTGACCAAACCGAAGAGAACCATGTAGCGACTGATGAATCGATTGTCCCATCGCCGCGGCTTGGCAACCCACTCTGGATCGACGTTGTCCCCAGCGATCGCCGTCCCTGGGATATCTGAAAGGAAGTTGTTGAGCAGAATTTGTGAGGCAAGTAGGGGCAGGAAAGGCAAAAAGATGGAAGCTATGGCCATGCTAAACATGTTGCCAAAGTTGGCGCTGGTGGTGGTTAGAATGTACTTCAGTGTGTTGGCAAATGTTCTGCGTCCCTCTTCAATGCCGTCTCTCAGGATGTCCAAGTCCTGCTCGAGGAGTATCAAGTCTGATGCATCCTTGGCAACGTCTGCTGCGGTATCCACCGAGATGCCAACGTCGGCTGCATGTAAAGCCGGAGCATCGTTGATACCATCTCCCATATAACCGACAACATGCCCCATCTTTCTTAACGCGAGAATAATACGCTCTTTTTGATTGGGGTCTACTTCAGCAAAAATGGTGGTGCGTTCGGCGGCATGCCACAAGGCTTCATCTCCCATTTGATTTAGATCTGTACCTGTCAACAGACGCTCCATAGGCAAGTTAACTGCCTGTGCTACGTGCCGAGCCACGAACCGATTGTCGCCCGTAATTATCTTGAGCTGAACACCCAGGTGCTGGAGATCGCAGATCGCTTTCAAAACGTCTGCTTTGGGGGGATCGAGGAAGAGCAAAAAGCCCGCAAAAGTCAGCCCCTTTTCTTCATCTCGCGCATACGAAGCTAAACTGGAATCAACTCTTTTCTCGGCCACCGCTAACACCCGAAAACCCTCACCGCTCCATTGGCTGAAGCGCTCGTTGAGCTCAGCACGATGTTTGGCATCAAGAGGTATCTTTTCGCTCCCTTGCTGAATGGTGTTGCATACTTGCAAAACGTTTGCAAACGCTCCTTTGGTGATCATGGTTCGAGCGCCTTCGGTGTCAGAAACGATCACGCTGAGACGCTTACGAATGAAGTCATAAGGTATCTCGCCCACCTTCTGCTGTGTAGCAACGTCTACACCTGCCTTTTGGCCGACACCGATGATGGCTTCGTCCAAAGGGTTGTTCAAGCCGGTTTGATGAAACGCATTCAGATAGGCAAGACGAAGAACCTGCTCAGAAAGCTTCCCAGCAGGATCGAAGCTGTTATTCAAGATAACAACTCCTTCCGTCAACGTGCCGGTCTTGTCCGTGCAGAGCACGTCCATACTGCCAAAGTTTTCTATCGCATTCAGTCGGCGTACGATCACACCTCGCTTCGCCATCCTCTGCGCACCATGAGCAAGTGTGATGCTGATGATCGCCGGCAGCAACTCAGGAGTCAGTCCGACCGCCAGCGCAAGTGCGAATAGGAGGGAATCTAATAAAGGCTTGTGCCTGATCACGTTGACCGCCAATACCACCACCACCATGAAGAACATGATGCGTGTCAGTAGGTAACCGAATTGATGGACTCCGCGTTCAAACTCCGTATCTGGCGGACGCAATTTAAGCTTTTCAGCAATTTGACCGAACACCGTTGATTTGGCTGTCTTCACGATCAGTATATGTGCTGTTCCACTGCGTACGTTGGTACCCATGAACACACAGTTGACCCGTTCCGCTAAGCTTGCGTTCGTCGCAACAATCCCTGGTTTCTTCTCGACTGGAAAGACCTCTCCCGAAAGTACAGCCTGATTGACGAAAAGATCATTAGCCTCGAGCAAGATACCGTCAGCTGGGATAAGACTCCCCGCAGATAGAAGAACCACGTCGCCCGGCACAACTTCTTGAGAAAGCACAACGCGGGGTTTGCCATTCCGCAAAACATTTGACCGGATCGTGACTCTCGATCTTAATTTTGCGATGGCATCGCTGGCTCTGTATTCCTGAACGAACCCCAATAGCGTGCTTCCGAGGACAACTGCGACAACGATGATAGCGTCGGGCCATTCTCCGGCGACTGCTGAAATGATGGCCGCGAAAACAAGTATCAGGACCAGCGGGCTCTTGAATTGGCCAAGCAATAAACGCAATCCAGAAGTCTGACTCGAGGTATTGATAGAGTTTGGGCCAAACTCCTTGAGTCTCGCATCCGCTTCGGTTTCCGACAGACCTTCACGGGACGAAAGCAACTTGACGTACAAGTCGTCGGGTGATTGACTCCAGAAAGTTGCCAACGCCAACGAATCATCCAGCTCCAGTTTTTTCCGCGGCGCAGTAGTCAAAAAAATACTTCATCCTTTGTTCGTCGATTCCAACTCTCCAGATCATTTCCGCCTATCAAATCTACTCAATCAAGAATCGCATTACCTGCCGAGCACACATGAGACGACGATGACATTCTAGGATATTGAACGAACATCAGAAACAGCACTTCATTTCAGTTGCCCGATCGGCGTGACACTTGCCCCAACCGGTGTAATGTGCTGTACAATCGCATTTTTCAACTGGGCTCGCTGTCTCGCCTTCAGACGTTGCGGAAAAAACACTACGCTCACCAATGGCCAAAAAGAAATCAACCGGAGCCAACCTGGGCTTTGAAGAAAAGCTATGGGCTGCCGCCGACAAGCTGCGCGGGCATATTGATGCAGCGGAATATAAGCACGTAGTGCTGGGACTCGTCTTTCTAAAGTACATCTCTGACGCTTTCCAAGAATTGCACGACCAGCTTTCGGCAGATAAGCACTCTGATGCCGAAGACCGCGACGAGTATCTAGCGGAAAACGTTTTTTGGGTTCCGCAAAGTGCTCGCTGGAGCTTCGTTCAACAATACGCGAAATCAGGTTACGTCGATCCCAACACGAAGAAGAAACGAGACATCGGTCAGCTTGTTGATGATGCCATGACGGCAATTGAGAAAGACAACCAAACGCTTAAGGGCGTTTTGCCCAAAGACTATGGCCGCGCTTCGCTCGACAAACAGCGACTCGGTGAACTGATCGACTTGATCGGGACGATCGGACTGGGCGATGCAGAGAACCGAAGCAAAGACATCCTTGGTCGCGTTTACGAGTACTTTCTCGGCAAGTTCGCCAACGCGGAAGGAAAAGGGGGAGGCGAGTTCTATACGCCTCAGTCCGTTGTCAAACTGCTGGTCGAAATGATCGAACCCTACAAAGGCCGCATCTATGACCCGTGCTGTGGTTCGGGAGGTATGTTCGTATCGTCTGAGAAGTTCGTTTTAGCTCATGGAGGACGCGTTGGTGACCTTTCCATCTATGGTCAGGAAAGCAACAACACAACGTGGCGACTGTGCAAGATGAATCTTGCCATTCGAGGCATCGATGGCAACATTGGCCCGCACAATGCCGACACATTTCACAACGACGTACATAAAGACCTCAAAGCCGATTTCATTCTCGCCAATCCACCCTTTAACATTAGTGATTGGGGCGGTGATCGCGTACGCGAAGATGCCCGTTGGCAGTTTGGCACGCCACCCACTGGCAACGCAAACTACGCCTGGGTGCAACACATGGTGCACAAGTTAGCGCCAAGCGGTGTGGCGGGTTTTGTCCTTGCCAACGGTTCGATGAGTAGTAACCAGTCGGGTGAAGGGGACATCCGCCAAAAGCTGATTGAGAAAGATCTTGTGGACTGCATGATTGCTCTGCCGGGCCAGCTTTTCTACACAACCCAAATACCGGTATGTCTTTGGTTCCTCGCTCGTAACAAGAAAAATGGAAAGTTCCGTGACCGACGCGGCCGCACACTCTTTATTGACGCTCGGAAACTCGGAACATTGGTCGATCGCACGCACCGCGAACTCTCCGTCGAAGAAATTACTCGTATCGCCCAAACCTATCACGCATGGCGAGGTGAAAAGGGCGCCGGCAAGTACGAAGACATCCTCGGCTTTTGCAAGAGTGCGACAAAGGAGGAAATCACAAGCCACGGCCATGTACTTACGCCAGGCCGCTATGTGGGTGCCGAAGAAACCGAAGACGATGACGACATGCCGTTTGACCAGCGTATGGAGCAACTGACAGCCAAGCTCAAAATTCAGTTCGCCGAGTCTGCTAAGCTCGAGAAGAGGATCCTCAAAAATCTGGCCAGCCTTGGCTTTACCGGAAAAGCGACTTGATTCTTAGAGCATGAAGAAAAAGCAACAACCAAATTTGGCCAAAAGTGACACTCTGCCAACCAGTTTTTCCAAGTTGCTCGGCGAGGTGAAGCTTCGTATTCAGTCGGCTCAGATGCGAGCCATGACCGCTGTCAATGCCGAACTTGTCCGACTCTATTGGGACATTGGACGCATGATTGACGAGCGGCAGCAGGCTGAAGGATGGGGCGCGTCAGTCATCCCTCGTCTGTCTGCCGAACTCCGAAACGAACTCCCTGAAGTGAAAGGGTTTTCGGAGCGAAACATTGGGCGGATGATATCGTTCTTCCGAGAGTATTCAGAGCCAATGCTAATTTTGCCGCAACCTGCGGCAATTCTGGGAGTCAGCAAGAAATTGCAGCGGCCTGCTGCAAATTTGCATTTGCAAAAAGTGCCGACGCCTTCTGCACAATTTGAGAGCTCCCTTCTTTGGTCGATCCCATGGTTTCACCATGTTGTGCTCATGGAGAAAGTCAAAGTCCTGGCTGCTCGTCAATGGTACATGCAGCAGACGATCGCCAACGGATGGAGTCGGAACATTCTCACGTTGATGATCGACAGTCGAGCTTACGAGCGAGCGGGTCGCGCGGTCACCAACTTTGAACAGATGCTGCCTAGTCCTCAATCCGATCTAGCGAAGCAGACGCTCAAAGATCCCTACATCTTTGATTTTCTTACGCTGACCGAGCCGTT
This sequence comes from Pirellula sp., assembly GCA_040080875.1. Lineage (GTDB taxonomy): Bacteria > Planctomycetota > Planctomycetia > Pirellulales > Pirellulaceae > JBKCUI01. The sequence continues at coordinate 10,739 of JBEBHM010000056.1, read as the reverse complement.
TCAGGAGCGAGAGCTCGAAACAGGTTTACTTGCCCATCTGGAAAAATTCCTGCTTGAATTAGGACAAGGTTTTGCATTCGTCGGTCGGCAGTATCGCATCGAGGTTAGCGAGGAAGACTATTACATTGACTTGCTGTTCTATCATCTTCGATTGCGGTCATTCGTCGTGATTGACCTGAAGAAGGGGAGATTCAAACCCGAGTACGCTGGCAAGATCAATTTTTATTGCAACCTAGTCAATGTCCGGCTTAGGCACCAAGACGACCAACCGACGATCGGGCTGATACTGTGCCAGTCCAAGGACGATGTACTCGCCGAATATGCGCTCACTGGTATCGACAAGCCGATTGGTGTATCTAGTTACGAGCTTACGCGAGCATTGCCACGAGACCTGCAATCCGTTCTGCCAACTATCGAACAGATCGAAACTGAACTGAACGTGGCAGGTAAGGTTAATCGTACCAAAAAGAAAAAATCGCCAGCCAGAATGTCCTCCAGCAAGAACGCGTCAAACAATGCGAAGAAGGCATTGCCAAAGTCAGCGGACAAAAAGAAGTCAACAAAGAAATCTTCTAAGAAACACCAATGATGTTTGAATTTGGATTTCAACAAGGGCGACATCGAACAGGGACTGACTATATCCGTTGGAACGTAGACACGCATTATCTCTTTTCCATTGAGGTAGAGTATGGCTACTAAAGTTCGCCCTATTTATTTCGCGTGGGAATCCGTCCCACTCTCAGGCTTGGTCGACCCGACGCGTGGAATAAGCTACGGTATCGTTCAACCAGGAAAACCCACACACAATGGCGTACCAATGATTCGAGTTAATGATATATCTGACGGCCAAATTAGACCCGCAAACATTTTGCGAGTGGATGCGCAGATTGAATCGAATTACGGGCGAACCAGACTTCGTGCAAGCGAAGTATTGCTTACTGTCGTCGGTGCCTATTTTGGCCAAACAGCAATTGTTACACCTACGTACCATGGTTGGAATGTGGCCAGGGCAATTTCCGTTATTCCTTTGTTGCCTCATGTTGCCCGAAAGTGGATAACGCTGTGTTTGCAGACTCAACAATTGCAACAATGTATGCAGACATGGGCAACGACAACCGCTCAGCCTACGTTGAATCTACGTGATGTTGCAAACTTACCGGTGCCAATGCCGGAAGTGGACACAACCTTATGCAGGCCATCGCTCGCGTAAATCGTGTCTTCGGTAGCAAGCCCGGCGGTTTGGTTGTTGATTATCTCGGAATCGCCGTCAAACTTAAGAAAGCCCTCGCCCAATACACGCAATCCGATCAAGAGGGGACGGGCATTCCGATCGAGCAAGCCATTGGTGTGCTTCAAGAGAAATACGAAATCGTACGATGCATTCTGCACGGCTTCGATTATTCGAAATTCTTCACCGATACCGCGTCGCAGCGTGTTGGCACAATTCCTGCCGCCATGGATTTTATCTTGGGCAAAGAAGACGGGAAGAAACGATTTGTGCAAGGCGTGACTGAACTTTCGAAAGCTTTTGCGCTGGTCGCCACTCATGACGATGCGATCAAGGTGCGTGAGGAAGTTGCATTTTTCCAGTGTTTGCGAGCCCAGTTCGGCAAGCTGGATGGAACTGGCGCGGACAACGGCATGCGATCCGAGAACCTCGACGCGGCCGTTCGGCAAATCCTGTCGCGATCTGTGGCATCGGATGAAGTCATCGACATTTTCTCGGCAGCCGGTATGGAGCGTCCCGATATCTCGATTCTATCTGACGAATTTCTCGCTGAAGTCCGCAACATGCCGCAGCGAAACTTAGCCTTGGAGGTTTTGCGAAAGCTGTTAGGCGACGAGATCAAAGCGCGGACGCGTACGAATTTAGTGCAGTCTCGTTTGTTTTCCGAGATGCTTCAGCAGACGATCAAGAAGTATCAAAACCGATCGATCGATGCCGCTCAGGTCATTGCCGAGTTGGTTGAGATTGCCAAAGAAATGCGAAGCGCACGCCGCAAAGGCGAAGAACTCGGCCTCACCGACGACGAGGAAGCATTTTACGAAGCTTTAGAGGTCAACGACAGCGCAGTTGCCATTCTCGGAGACAAGGCCCTGTGTGCCATCGCCCGCGAACTAGTCGACGCCATTCGCCGCAGCGTCACCATCGACTGGACTGTCAAAGAAAGCGTCCGAGCCAAGTTGCGAGTCATGGTCAAGAAAATACTCAAGAAGTATGGCTATCCACCGGACAAACAAGCCCAAGCTACTGAAACCGTGCTCCAGCAAGCCGAACTCCTTTGTGCCGACTGGATGGGATAACTACCCTGTGCATTTTCAATTACAAAAGAGACTTTCTCCATGCTTGCAGTTCTATCAAGCGAGCTTAACTACATATTCCTTTGTGTATTTCTTCCGAAGTAACAGAATATTGGCCAAACATCTCAAGAAACAGAATCGCACCGTTGGTCTGACTTAGCGTGGGTTGCGTTTCGCGAGATTCCATGCCGGTCGTGCAGTCGCGAACGAGAACTACTTCGTATCCTCGACGACTCATGTCCAACGTTCCGTAATCCCGAACCAGTATGCAAGCGTTGGTATTGAAACCAGCGTAAAACAGGAACAAGATTCCATGCTGCTTGCAATGTTCGTGCAATTCGTCACCGGTTGCAATGACCGGTTCGTCGGCCACTGGCTGGACCTTGGGATGTATGATCCGATTTGCGCTCAACTTGGTCAATTCTGGTTGACGAGCCTCGTTCGGTCGACGATACGAGCTGTACGACCCTGACTTGTTCCTAAATTCCGATGGTGGCCAATCGCTGCGCTTTTCGGCGACTTTGGAGCTTTGACTCTTTCCAACCCAATTGGGATGTTGAACCGCTTGGGGCGGCGAGGGTGCGTGAATGATTGGCATGTGAGCTTGCCTGCATGCAGTCATCAGGGGCACGAGCCGCTCATCAATAATCTTTTCCGCGCGGGCTTCGGTTTCTTTCAAATAGTGATGATCCCAGATGTCGACCAGCACCAACGCGGTTTGCGATAACGGGATCGTCCAATCGAGCTGAGCGTAAGCCGTGTTCGTCTCAATCCACTCGACTCCCGGATCCACGTGCCAGCGATGATATCTCGGCCTTATCCGAAGTTGTGATGCACCTTCGTTTTGAATTTCCGCACCAGCAATTTTACATTGTGAGTGCAAAAGATCCGCCGCCAAACCTGCCCCCACAAGGCCGGCGAATGACACGAATTCGCGGCGATGGTACGCTCTGAGGTACGCGTTTGCCGTCTCGCCGTGTGAGTGGTTTCGATGAAACTCGTCGGACCGTGTGGTTTGTGGGTCGATATCCATGATTCAAACCGTTTCTAAAGGTACCATTGAGGAAAGGAGAATGGTTGTCGTCAGTATAACAGTTAACAACAAGCAGTTGACTGTCGTGCGAACGCACGTCTAATAAATACGGGAGCGCTTTTGTGGCGATTTTTGCTCCGCAAAATCGGTTGAGGGCGGCTGAGCGGCAGCCGCAACGCCATACTGCGTTGTCGTATTCGTTTCTCCCGGATGGACAACCGCCCCATCTCGATGTTACCCTGAATTGGAATCCGTGCAGCGAGTATTCGTTCCTATCGAATACCAGCGTCTCGGAGATACGCTGCTACAATTGCGTTGCGACGTTTAGCCGACGGACTGTTGGTCGGGATATTTGACGCGACCGTGGTAGATGGCCGTTAGGCTTTTGATCAGCGAACGTTTGATCGTGTCGACTTCTTGGAGAGTAAGTCCGCATTCATCAAACTGACCGTCAAGCAATTTCTTCATGGCAATTTGATCGACCAAGTTCTGCAGCCTCGATGCTGTCGGCTCGACCAAGGCACGCGAGGCACTTTCCACTGCGTCCGCTATCATCAAAACCGCCGCTTCGCGAGTCTGCGGTTTAGGACCAGGATAACGAAAAGTCGACTCTAAGATCTCTTCGCCATGAGGATCTTGTTCACTCTTTTTGGTGGCCAACCTATAAAAGTACTCAACCAGCGTTGTTCCGTGGTGCTGCTCAATAAAATCGATGACCGGTTGAGGCAGTCCATGGCGCCGAGCCAAGTCAGCGCCGTCCTTGACATGCGCGATGATCACAAGCGTGCTCATGGCAGGCTGGAGTGTATCGTGCCGGTTGGTCCCCGGTGCTTGATTCTCAGCGAAGTAATTCGGCTTGAACATCTTGCCAATATCATGGAAACAAGCGCCGACGCGAACGAGCAAGCCATGGGCACCTATGCTTTCAGCTGCGGATTCTGCCAACGCGGCTACCGAGATGCTGTGGTTGTACGTCCCCGGCGCCCGCTGCGCCAATTGACGCAATAGCACGTGACTCATGTCGCACAAATCCAACAGGCTCAGGTCGGTTTGGACATTAAACATCTTTTCTGCAAAGGGTAATATGCCGGTCATGAACGGCCCGCACAGCAGGATGCAAATGGCCTGCCACGAGGCCTCTTTGCCTAGCTGTACCGGAAACAAGGATTCGCTCGAAGAATTAATACTGCTGACCCCAGGGCCATCCACAACGGAACCGCCGGTCTGGCCGGTCATGACTCCTAATCCAATGACCGTCATGAATACAACCAAAGCGACGCCAGCACCGACATAGATCAGTCGCGTGCGGGTTCGAATGCGTCCACATAAAAGTATCGAAGCTGCGGCAGCGCTGGTCAGGACGATAAACTCGGACAAGTCGACGCGCGTACTAAAGGCGATGACCAAAGCGAGGGCCGCCATGAGCATGAGCGCCGTGGGACGCCCAAAAGCGATTGTCGCGATGATGGCGGTGATTGTTACCGGAATCACTTCGGCGCGAAACGGATCATTCGATGCCAAGACCGCAAGGATGACGCAGACACAGCACAATGCCAACAAGCGGAACAATCGCCACGTGTTGTTGAGCAGTGATCGGTCCAACGATTGAAAAATAAAGAAGCCGCACAGCAAGTAAAGGGCGGCGATCAATCCCAGAAAAGCCGCCGAGCGCTGAACTCGTTCTCGCAAACTAAGTTGCTGTGTGTAGGCGAAATGCTCAGCCCGCAAAATGGACAATTCATTCTGATCTAAAATTCGACCTATTGGCACCAGCGCGCCGAAAGACGGCTCATAGGACACGGTGGCTGGCTTGACGTTTGCAACGGCTTCCTGTCGCGCTTTGGTGCTTAGATCTTCCCGAATCGTCAGCGTTTCAGGCAATTGGCTCGCCAAGTACCCATGAACCATGCGAGCGAGCATCTTGCCTTCATCGGAGCCAAGTTGATTTCGGAATTCGCGGTCGAGAGCACTTCGCAAAGTCACCGCAACTTCAGCAATTCGAATGCGCTGTACCTCCGCCTCGATTTTCTTGTTCTCATCGCCAACTTTGAAGACTCGAATCGTGCGTTGGTTGCCTTGTTCAATATCATGCTGCAGCGAGCGGATCAGCCCAAACTCCTCAAGAGGATCGAATACCTCGCGCATGGCCGAATCAAATTTGGAGATGTCTGCGTCCGTACCCAAAGTGGAGTGTATGGCCGTCAACGCTTGTTCATGGGTCAGCGGCTTTTCGTCAGGATTGAGAACCGTCGCGCCGAAGAGCTCAAGGCTTTGAATCTGTTTCTTGGTCAGCGATGTTGTGTCTGGCGCTTCTCGAATGGCAAACAGTGCATCTTTGACCGCATCGCGAAGTTGAACAACCGGTTCCTTGTTGTTTTCATAGATGCAGAGAACTTCACGAGCCGCTTGGTAACGCAAGGCATTGGTCTTTGCGTCGTCGTTGATCTTGAATGGAACTCGGGCCAAAATGGCGCGCTGCGGAATGTAGCCCTTGCGGTATGCGAAGGGGGGTTCCCAACCACGTACGAATGCGGTGACCACGATTGCAGCCACCACCGCGATTGCAAATCGTCCGAGTGAATCCATCGACGTCACTCGATCGATGATACGACGCCACGGATATCGATCTACTCGAAGATTGGCGGCCCGTTCACTGCGTGTTTTCGCGTTTTGCGTAGATGACATACAGTTCTAAACGACTTTAGCGATCACCATAGGGTGCGTTGCGGCTTGAGGAAGAACCCCCTTGGCTTGGCCCATCATAGGCGGCCACGATGCGACCCACCAACGGATGGCGAACAATGTCGCTCTCGCTCAAACGAATGAAGCTGATACCAGGAATACCCTGAAGTCGTTGGACGGCGTCGCGAAGTCCACTGGTCACTCCGGACGGCAAGTCCACTTGGGAAATATCGCCAGAAACCACGATTTTGGATCCTTCACCCATTCGGGTCAAAAACATTTTCATTTGAGCTACGGTCGCATTCTGCGCCTCGTCCAATATAACAAAAGCTTGATTCAGCGTACGGCCACGCATGTAAGCGAGCGGAATCACCTCGATCAGATCTTGTTCCCGCAGGAATTTCGCCTGATCAAAGTCAACCATTTCGTTGATGGCGTCGAGAAGCGGACGAAGATAGGGGTTCAATTTCTCATGAAGATCGCCCGGCAAATAGCCTAGACTCTCGCCAGCTTCGACGGCCGGACGTACCAGAACAATCTTTCGAATCACTTTGCTTTTAAGCGCCTCAACGGCCGTCGCAACCGCCAGATAGGTCTTGCCGCAACCTGCAGGTCCGATGCAAAACGTCATGTCGTGCTGCCGAATGGCTTCGACATACTTCGCTTGTCCCTCGGTCTTGGGTCGAATGCGTCGGACCGCGTTGCCCACGGCGAGCTCGCTTCGATCAAACGACGGTGTCGCCCGCACGCCAGTGGCGTAGTTGAGCGCCTCCGAAACTTCTTCGGGGCCAATTTCTCCTTGGCGCATGACTTTGTCTTTGAGCCGTTCCAATATTTCCGTTGCTATACGAACGGATTCGGCAGGACCGGAGATTCGGATTTGACCACCGCGATGGGTGATGGCCACTCCGAGCTGATTTCGAACCAAGCGTAAATGATTGTCTTGTGGACCAAACAATTGCAGCGCAAGTTGCGGGTCGGAAAGTGTCAGCGTCGATTCAGACATGCGTTGGACGATTCATAGGGATCTAAACAGCGAACATTGGGACGCAGCGGCGACCAGCGTCTCGGAGATACGCTGCTACGGTGAGAACCATTCAGTTAAGTGAGTTTGGCGATTATTCCAAGATAGCCAACGATTGCTGTCGGGAGCAAAGAATCTGTCACATCCCACACACCTCCGAGACCTGGTAGCATCGTCCCACTATCCTTAGCCCCCACCATCCGCTTAACCATGGACTCGAGCAAATCCCCTACAAGTCCGATAAGCGTTAGAAGGCAACCCAACAATGCGGGTCCAAACCACCATGTGCCAACTTGTCCACCGCACCATGGTAGCAACACCCTAAGGAACAAGTACGACACGGCAATGCTAGCCACCAAGCCACCGAACAGCCCCTCGACCGTTTTGCCAGGGCTAATCAATGGGATAAGTTTCCTTTTGCCAATCGATTTCCCAACAAAGTAAGCACCTGCATCGGCGAACTTGACGATCGCCAAAAGCGAAACCAAATTCAAAATACCTTGCAAGGAACTCCCATGTAGTCGGACCAATAACCAAAAGCTCATGCACCCAACGACATACGCAAGAACGAACGAAGACACGACCCAAGCCAATGTTGTTCGCTCGAATTCACTGCGCACGAATTTGTCGTACATGTCTGGGCCGTGTGGTTCTGGGTTTTGCTGCTCTGGAAATTTGCCAGCAACGGCGGTTGTTGGAGCCGATGCCATGGCTGCCGATAGAGACGATTGCCTCAGTTGCAAGATTGCTTGAATGCCAGCACTGCCGACACCCGACAAGATACCGATCAATACCCAACCGGTCCGACCTACTGGGCAATCGATAGGATAGGTGGCTTGCAACGTCCAACTGTACCAGATTGGAAAAAGAGAAACGGCACAACCGAAGCTAGCGTGCACAAGGACGTACCTTGGCTGGATCGCAATTTTTCGGGCAAGTAGCTGGCAAGCTTCCCAGACCGTCCCCAACGTAAATGCGAGAAACAAAGGGATCAGCCAAATGCCCGCCTGGCCGGCCACGGGCGATCGCAAATCTAGAACGATCAAAAGGACCGCCACCCCCACCAGACATGCTGCGGAAATCAGTCTTCGGTGAAGCACGGGTTAGACCATCTTTCTGCAGTACATGACGAATCAAACATTGAACAAGAAGTGACAGATGTCACCATCTTTCATAACGTAGGCTTTCCCTTCGGTTCGGAGTTTTCCGGCCGATCGAATTTCCTTTTCGCTTTTGTAGGTTTCAAGGTCTTCGAGTGAATAGACTTCGCAACGAATAAAGCCACGTTCAAAATCGGTATGGATGACGCCTGCGGCTTGCGGTGCGGTGGCACCGATTGGAACGGTCCACGCGCGAACTTCTTTTTCGCCAGCGGTGAAATAGCTTTGAAGCCCGAGCGTTTGATAGGCCTTGCGAGCCACCGCCTGAAGAGCGGGTTCCTCGAGCCCGACTGCGGTCAACATTTCGCTTCGATCGGGTTCGTCGAGTTCGGCGATTTCCGCTTCGAGTTTGGCACAGACTGGCACAACTTGCGCACCGACGTGGTTGGCAAACTCGTGAATTTTCTGAACCGTTGGGCTCGAGCCCTGCAGGTCGTTTTCATCTACATTCGCAATGTACAAAATGGGCTTGGCGGTCATCAGTCCATAACTAGAAATGGCTTTGGCTTCGGCCTCGTCCATCTGAAGTTTCCTCAAGGGCAGTTCGTTGTTTAACTGAGCCATACAGGCTTGGATTCCATTGACACGCAGTTTGGCTTCTTTGTCGCCACTCCTGGCGGCCCGTTCTGCCTTTGGGAGTGCATTTTCAAGGGTTTGAATATCGGCAAACATCAGTTCCATGTCGATGGTGTCGATATCGCCTACGGGATCCACTTTGCCACCGACATGAATAACATCAGGATCTGTAAAACATCGGACGACTTGCAATATTGCATCGACTTCGCGGATATGGCTCAAGAATTTGTTGCCCAGTCCTTGCCCCTCGCTGGCTCCTTTGACGATGCCGGCGATGTCGACCAGTTTTAGCATGGCCGGGATTATCTTCTGAGGAACAATGAGTTTGGCAATGCGATCCAAACGATGGTCGGGAACACTGATGATCCCTTCGTTGGGCTCGATCGTGCAGAAGGGGTAGTTTGCAGCTTGTGCGCCTTGAGAACCGGTCAAAGCATTGAACAGCGTGCTCTTGCCAACATTCGGCAAGCCGACAATTCCAACTTCCATTTTTACTTCGTCGTCCTAACTTTCGTGTCGCATAAGTGGGAACAGAATGACATCGCGAATACTGCGCGAGTTGGTCAACAGCATTACTAGTCGATCGATACCGATCCCCAATCCGCCTGCGGGTGGCATTCCATAGCGAAGAGCCCGAACAAAGTCCGTGTCCATCTTGGCCATCGAATCCTCTTCGGCCATCCCATCCAACTGAGTTTTGAAGAGCTCTTCCTGAAGGATTGGGTCGTTCAATTCGGTATATGCATTGGCCAATTCCATTCCGTGAATGAACAGCTCAAATCGCTCGGCAATTTCGGGGTTGTCGGTCTTACGTTTCGTTAACGGGCAAATGCTCGCCGGATAATCGATGACAAAGATCGGGCCAATGAGCGAGTCCTCGACCTTCTCTTCGAAGACTTCGCTTTTGATCACGTCGGGATGCTTGCCCTGCGTCTCTAGGCCAATTTTGCGAGCAAGCTTTGCGATTCCCTCGGTGTCGGAAGCCTTGAGACCAGTGTGCTGCTCGAAAAGATCGCTATACGTGCGACGCTGAAAGGGAGGGGTGAAGTCGATATCCAAATCACCCCAATGGAGTTGAAATCCTTGGCCAGTCGCTTGAATGGCTTCCACGATGATCTGCTGTGTCAAATCCATCATGGTCTCGTAATTAGCGTATGCCCAGTAGAGTTCGATCATCGTGAACTCCGGATTATGCTTGGGGCTGATGCCTTCGTTGCGATAGACGCGTCCCATTTCGTAGACACGCTCGATGCCGCCGACCATCAATCGCTTTAAATGCAACTCCAGGGCAATTCGCAAATAAAGTTTCATGTCGAGCGCATTGTGATGCGTGACGAAGGGTCGAGCGGCTGCACCGCCGGCAATGGTGTGCAGGGTCGGCCCCTCCACCTCGACGAATTGATGCTTGGCAAGCGTCGCACGTATCGAATGAATGATCTTGGTGCGGTTCATAAACGTGGTCAGCGACTCGGGGTTGTACGTCAGATCGACGTAACGCATGCGCTGACGCAACTCGGGGTCTTGCAACCCCGCATGCTTTTCGGGAGGTGGCTCCAACGTCTTGGTCATGAAATGCAGTTGGGTAGCAAAAACGGTCAATTCGCCAGTGTTCGTTCGACCCAATCGACCGTCGATGCCAACAAGGTCGCCAAAGTCCAGGAGTTTGGCTAAGTCGAAGTTTTCGTCCGATACTTGTCCTTTGGCGATCATGATCTGGATATCGCCAGTCCAGTCCCGAATATTCAGGAAGTAAAGCTTGCCTGCCGTTCGAAAAAGCATGATTCGCCCGGCGACGCGAACGGTGGGCCCAATTTCATGCCCCGGCCCTTGGCTAGCCTTCCATGCCTTGTAATCGAGTTGTGGCTCGTCGGCTTGAACTTTGAAATTCGGCAAGGGAACAAGGGTTCCATCCTCTTTTTGGAATTGAACATCGACGGCTTGTTCACGGACCGGACCAATAAAG
>JBEBHM010000618.1:0-5265 GCA_040080875.1 Pirellula sp. | reverse complement strand
ATCGGGCACGACGCAGTTCGACGAGAATTGTCGGAGCTACAGCGGTTGGTTTATCGACGAACGATAAAGAAGAATAGCGACGGCACATTCTCCGCAGATCTCAGTTGCTTGGAGCAAGTGATCGCAAGCGATCCTAGCAACCCCAATATCTCCTCGGAAATTGCGCAATTGCTTCCGCTGCGCATTCGCCCAACGCCTATTCTGGTAAGGGCATTGCAAGACCAAATCGATCGTAATATCTCGTCTGCTGCCACGCACTTGCTCATCGGCGAATCGTATTTCGACAAAGGAAATATTGCCGAATCGATGAAGCACTGGCAAATTGCGATTGATCGTGAACAAAACAACGTGATCGCATTGAACAACCTTGCGCATTGCTTGTCTCAATCCAATCCACCCGATACCGATCGCGCCCTTGAGTTGTTGCACCGAGCCATTTCCGTCGCTCCATCGAATGCAGACGTATTAGATTCACTCGGAGGAGTATTGATTCAAGTCAATCGACACAGTGAGGCAATCAACCGATTGGAGATGGCGATCCGATTGGACACCAATCATATCAGCGCCAGAAAGAAACTCGCCGAAGCATACAAGGTTCTCGGTAGGCACGACATGGCCGAAATTCAGGAAAAAGCCGTCCATCAATTGGAGGCGCTTGGGAATCAGAATAAAGCAAGTGGCTCAATTGCCCCGAAGAACGACTGAGTCATCATTGGCGGTTCGTGCCCACATCGCTCAGCGGGCCAATGGCCTTGCTGTAGCCATTCAGTCGGCGGGATCATCCAAATGAATTGGTTCGAAGAAGCTTTCATGCCATTGCCCGTTTTCGATGCTGGTACAATTGGCCAACCCGCCGAACCTCTCTTTCCGGTCGCAAGCTTGCGATCGATGTGGATTCGCAGCGAAATCCGGCAAGGGGCCGTAGCGGGTCACTTACTCGTCCTAACGAAAAGGAAGCATCAATGAAAAGAGTCACTGGCATCGGTGGAGTCTTCTTCAATTCACCTGATCCGATCGCGCTTAGGGCTTGGTACAAAGTGCATCTCGGAATCGACGTGCAGGATTGGGGCGGAACCGCGTTTGCATGGACCGATTCGGAAGGCAAGCCGACAGCGGGGACAACTGTTTGGACTGTGGGTGACGCAAAAAGCAATTACTTTGCACCGAGTACAGCGCAGTTTATGATCAACTATCGAGTCGCAGATCTCCACGCGCTGGTCAATGTGTTGAGAGCTGAAGGTTGCAATGTGCTCGACAAGATGGATGAGTCAGAATACGGGAAGTTTGCCTGGGTAATCGACCCAGATGGAAACAAGGTGGAGCTCTGGGAACCACCAACTGGCCAATAAGGACGACGCTCGCGGAAACGCCTGGGCCCCGGCTGCAAATGAAAGAAATGGCCTGAAAATCAGTTTCACTTGACGCAAATTGAAAATTCTGCCTCGACACGGTGCGTAGGGAATTGCTAGAAGTCGCATACAGGACTCCTCTTTCGCAGACTATCCCAACACCATGGCAGACTTTCGCACTCATATGACGGTAAGCACGGTTGCCGGAGTGCTTTATGGCTTGGGAGGATTTCAAGCTGGATTGGCGTGGGAAAGCTGCGTCATCGGCGGAGCGCTTTGCAGCGTTAGCGGTATGCTTCCGGATTTAGATAGCGATTCCGGTATTCCCCTGCGAGAAGCGGTCGCATTTGCTTCGGCGTTTGTTCCCATGTTGATGGTCGACCGGCTCCAACGCATCGGTTGCAATCACGAAATGATGCTTCTCATCACGGTCGGCATCTATTTCTTCCTTCGCTTTGGCATCGCGGAGATCTTTCGTCGCTACACGGTGCATCGAGGTATGTGGCACAGCATTCCCGCCGCCCTCACGGCATCCTTGTTCGCATTCATCGTCTGTTCATGCGAAGATATGAACCTAAGGCTGTTCAAAACCGTTTCCATCTTCGTCGGCTTTATGTCGCATATCTTGCTGGATGAGATTTGGTCTGTCGAGTTTCGTCGCGGGCGCTATACGTTCAAACACAGCTTTGGAACCGCTCTGAAGTTCTGGAGCCAGAATAAAATCGCCAATGTATTTAGCTATAGCCTCTTGGCCTTGCTGTGCTTTATCGCGTACAACGACGAAGGGCTCATGAGTCGTTTCGGTCACCATGCCCCACACGTGCCGCACACAGCAACCCAGTGGATCGAAGTGGTTCGATCATTCTGGTGAGAAATAGCCTAAAGATTCACTGCAAACTTAGGCGAACGCGCTGACGGCCCTATTTCGACGGCTCGAGTCTCGATCCGTACTCGTCGTCTTTTTGCCCAGCCATCTCTTTGCCCGCCCCTCCCGTAATTCGCTGGCGGCATTATTTAGCTGTCGACGGATTGCTGCGCAGGAATGATATAACGCTGGCCGTGTCCTCTGGGGTCATGATTTTTTCGAAACCTTCGGGCATCAGCGACTTGTTGGATTCCCTCAATTGGTCGATCGAAGCCCGTGGCAAACTAAACATCTGTCCTTGTTCGTTGATAAAATCGACTGCGGTCTCGGTCTCTCGTAGCTTGAGTCCTACCATCGTTTGCGCGTCGACCGTCAGGATCAACACGCGTCGGTACTTGGGCTCGACAGCGCGGTTCGGATCGAAAATGGCAGACAACCATGCGTCATTCTTCCAGCCTGCTAACGCCTGGAGATTAGGGCCCACGGCCGGCACCATCGTCCCGGTTGCATCCGCTTTGTCTTGATGGCATTGAGCGCAATGCTGTTTGTAAAGTGCTTCTCCACGCCCGGCATCGATTGCTTTCGGCCATCGATCGTGGTAGTCGCGCACGATAGCCATGCGGTCTGCGCCGGGCGGATCGCCAAAGTATTTCACAACCTGTGCTGCGAATCCTGGTTCTTGAACGGATCGCATCGTTTCCATCTGAGCAGGTTGAAAGTCGCCTACCGATATTCGCTTGTCTTCAATTTGCTTCATCAGAAAATTCGCATGGGCAGGGCTGGACAAACAATTCGAGATGACGTTGGCTCGAGTTTGTGTACTAAGCCGTGGCCACTCGGAAAACAGCAAGTTCATGGCGAACTCTCCTTTAGAAACGAGTGCACCAATTATTGCAGTCTGCAATTCACTGACTTGTGACTTGGACAAAGTCTGCACGAGAAGATTCAGTTGCCGCTGGTCTTCTTTGCCGCATCGCAATGCATACCAACTCAAGGCAGATCGTCGTATATCAATTGTGGACGATTCGTCAGCAATTGCCTTGCCAGCCGCATCTACCACCAAATCAGCAGTCACGTCCGGCAACTGCAGGTTCTTGTCTTCCGACATGGCGAACTGTCGGCACAACGTGTAATGCCAGGCCGGACGAGGCGAGGTACCGCTGATGATCTGATCTCTGAGCCTTTGCTTGAGCGACTGGGATGCGCTGGCTATGAGCTGGTTGATCGTGGATTCGGTTCGAATGTTTGCATTGGCGAGCAAGCGTTCGATCACGGTATCGATCCCGGAGTTAGGTAGAAGCGAGGTCACCGTGTCGATCCACCGATCACCTGCATGGCGTATCAACAAGCCGGCAAATGGGTCGTAAGCAGGCTCATCGCAAGTGATCAACGCTACGATCAACTGCAACGCCAGCGGCGTGGAGGACTTGGCGGGTTCGGTCGACGCGAGATCCATCAATGCTGCGCGGATTTGGCCTTGCACCAATCTCTGCTTGGCTACGGATTCGACGCCCCAACGCGCAACGCGTTCGTCGGAATCTCGAACCGTTTGGATCCAGTCGGCCGAGTTAGCTTGATCGAGGCTAGACAACACTGCCATGCAACGTAACCGTACTACCGCGTCTTTTGTTTTGCTCGAATGACTCCTGAGTTCGCTGGCAATACTTTTGGCGACATCGGCGTTGTCCCGCCCTCGCCATATCAATTGTTGCCTCGCAAGGTCGGAAATTGCGGAACTGGAACTGCCAAGAGCGACCAACAGTTCAGAGATCGACGCCAACGTCCAATCTTTCTTGGCCAGCGGAACGTAATCGGTTCGATAGGCGCGATAGATCCGTCCCTTGTCCTCACCGGCACGCAGGTTGAGTCTTCGTTGCCAATCATCTGGGATCCATTCGGGATGCTCGATGACTCGGCGATACATATCGACTACCCAGAGCGTACCGTCAGGAGCGTTTTCAATTCGTACGGGCCGAAACCATGGGTCACTGCTCCGCATCCATTCACTCTGGCGATCTTGGACGAATCGATCACCGGCAAACGACGCTCCGCTTCGCCGAATCTGGATGCGTGAAACAAGATTGTGTACCGGTTCGCAAACCATCGCGCATTCCTGCATATCTGCGGTCGCACCTGGACTGCGACAAAAGATCGAGCTGCAAGCGGACGTGTAACGATTGGCTGCAAACAAGTCGTTGAATCGATCGGCCTCACGGCTAATTGGGAAGACGGGAGGCGCCGTCGCAGGCTGTAAGACGTGTTGGAACTGAGTACGCAGGCTGGACTTGGTGTACTTGGACCAGGCCCTGTCCCAGACATAATGAAAAAGTGGATGGCTGTTGTCGTTTCCAAACCAATTTCCCCAGTCGTCGCATCCTCGAATGTATTGTGTCGAACCCGTTTCGAGGTAGACCTTTCCGGTGTCGACATCGAGACTTAAGTCGCTACCGCCAGCTTGGATCGTGTTGCCCGTGGCGACCTCGATTATTTCTTTAACTCCCGAACCTGTACCGAAATGCAGACGATGGTCGAGGCCGTATGTGAATCCATGAACTCGGTGTTGTGGATTTGCGAATGGGAATCCTCGGATCAGTGAACGCCGCTCGTCGGCAACTCCATCCTTGTCTCGATCCACGGCCAAGAACACCTCAGGCGCACTGGCAACGACGATTCCATCCCGCCATGGGTAGAGACCGGCTGGATAGGACAAGCCGTCCAAGAAGACTGAACTCGATTCATACTTACCGTCACCATCGCGATCGATTAGCCGTTTGAGTTGTCCGGACTTGGGTCCTCCCAGCGGATAATCACCCATTTCGAGGACCCAAACGGTGCCATCGGCGCCAAACGCAACATTGACTGGATCCTGAATCGTCGGCTCGGAAGCGACCATTTCAAGTTTCCATCCTTTAGGCATTTCGATCGACGCCAACGCTTCGGAGGCAAGCAGTGGTTGATCTTGGGAACGCTTTTGGCGGGCCATATCGAGGATGCGCGTGACCAGAAGATCCTCCGTACCTTAGACCCAGCGGCCAGGCTGGTTGTAATAAA
>JBEBHM010000617.1:0-5316 GCA_040080875.1 Pirellula sp. | reverse complement strand
CGTCAGCGCAGAGTCATTATCGCAAATAACCGGACGCAACTTGGCTCAGATCGACCAGTTCCGCCGCACCGCCTGCTTTTTTCACCATTTCGCAAATCAAGTCGATCGTTTTGAACTCCGGATCGACGACTCCCAAACAGGAGGGGTGGGCTAGGAAATCAAAGACAGCATTGTTCTTGATCGTCCAATCGACCGCTATTTGAATGGCTTCGAGAAACCAATCCAATTCCCATTGTCCGTTTCGAAACGCCCCGATGTCACTGATGGGGCTCATCGGGATTTCGATCAAACCGGTTGGATAAACAAATGGTTGCGCCTGAGCTTGCGCATCAACAATACTGTCGAAGATTTGTTTTGTGGGCTGAGCTTTAAGTTTTGTATTGGCGTGAGCTGGATACATGCTGCTGACCCACTTGAAACCTAGATCGAGAAGCATTTGCTGAAGGTCTTCGCGGCCAGTCAGGCCTGTCGTAAACCCGCCTGGTGTCCGAAAACCCTGATTCACAATGTTCGCGCGTTGCTGGAGCGCAATCGTCGTCAAACGAATGTTTTCTCTTAAAACTTCTTCTACGGTTTTTCCTTCAATCAACCAGGGGGACCGTTGAAATCGAAACTGCAATTCTTGCGGCTTCTTTGCGAGAAGGTAGACGTGATCGTACGTGTGATTTCCAATCGGATGACCATCGGCAGCGAGTCCCTGGAGCCACGAAACATCCGGTTGTTCCAAAACTTGTCCAACGCAAAAGAAGTGAATTCTGCCTCCATGCTGCTTAACTCGGGACGCTGCCGCCACCGAATATCGTTTGGCTGCTTCATCAAGATTACCCTTTTCGTAGTCCCAATGGGTATCTTCCCATTTTGGAAAATTGCGTGCCATTTCCAAATCCAGCGTAATCGCGATTCGTGCTTTTTTGCGAATTTGAGTTGCGCTCGCGTTGGGAGCGAGGGTTACCCCAAGGCAACTTGCAGTGGTCATGGCTGCCATTTGTATAAAATCTCGCCGCTGAATCGGTTGCATCATCACTTTGTATTCTTTCCGAGTTGAACCCAGGAGACTTGCGTAATCATTTGATTTAGTGCGGCAAACGAAATGGCGGCGTTGACGGCAAACCTCGGGGAAGTGTTCGATGGAAATGTCGCCAAGGATGCATCCCCCACCAAAAATACATTGAAGTCCTTGGATAGATTTTCGTATCCTGCGGTCGTCTTACAAAAACACATATCGGTCGCATAACCGGTCAACAGTACGTGCCGCACATGGTTTTTCTCTAAAAATGTTTTGAGAGGCGCATAGCCCTCCGCATCGTAGATAACCACATCGTTCGGATGATAGTCGACGTCCGAGGTGACCGGAATGGGCAACTCCCAGAAGCCCAAGTTGTTGTACTTGGGGCCAGCATCGAGTCCAGGGAATTGCTTGAAGTAATCACGCACCGGATGCGATTTAGACAGCGAAAGTGTGCTGGGTAAATTCTCACCTCGGTAGTCGAAGCTCTTTAGTTTGGTTGAAAGCTCGTTAGCACCAGTCTTGCGTTCCTCTTCGCTTGGTGTGTGCGTGAATGAGCGGTACATCTTCGTCCGAATGGAATCGGGTTTACCCGGCAGACTATACATAACAAATCCGACGTGGTTACGCAGTTGATTGATAAATGGGCGAACGATGTCATGTGTATGTCGGGCCGCCAAGTGGTTCTTTTCGGGCGTACAAAAATCCGCGACACCCGCTGGGTGTGGCGTTACCCATCCCTGCGGATCATCAATGCCCCATGGATGCACCATGATGACTGCGGTCTCAGACGCCTTAAGATGATTGGGCATCTCAATGATCCCTCTCGCATTGTAAGAAAATCGCCACGAGCGTACGTGCAAGTCCGCATCGGGGTCATCAACCACCGGGGACGCCTCAAAATGCGCCTGCTCGAGGATCGGTTCAAAGAACTCGGGATGATCCGCCAGAATCGGCTTCGGATTCTCGATACGACGCAACTGATTCGAGTACAAGCGCGATTCTCGCAATGGCTCCTGAGCATTAGAAACGTCGACGTGCACCGATAGGACAATCGCTCCGTACAATAGCACCAACGCTAAACCATGAAAACGCATTATGGACTCCTTTGCAGATAGGCAAATAGATCGCGAAGTTCCTGTGGTGTCAGACCCCGATAGAGATCGCTCGGCATGATCGAAACTTGAGATTGTTTCATCTCGGCGATGTCCGCTCTCGCAACGGAAATCGATTCATTCTTGTTTGTCACGATCGTGATGCTCGCGTCGTTATTCGCCGTCGGCAGGCCGTTCACCACTCGCCCATCCGTAGTGGCCACCACAACGCTCAAGTACTCTTTACGAATCACGCTGCTGGGATCGACCAAACTAACCAATAGAAAATCACGATCCTGCCGGTTGGCGGACGTTAGGTCGGGTCCGACTTTTTTGCCTTCGCCAAAGAGCGTGTGGCACGCTGCGCAATGCTTGTTGTATAGTGTTTTGCCGACAGATGCTTCGCCAGGAGAGGCTCGCAGGTCATTGTTGAGACGTCGCACTTCTGCGAGCTTTTCCTCGCGTGTCGCTGCCTCAAATCGTCCCCAGTGCTTGGCGACCAGCGAATCCAACTCCGCATTAGCGAAAATCGATATGCGTCGAACCTGCTCAAGTGTGGCAACCGAAGCAGGCAATTCTCCTCGATCGATTGCTGCGAGCAGCCTGCCTGCAGACAATTCTCGAGACACCAAGGCATCGATCAATTCTGTCGCGAGGGTAGTTGAGGGAGTTGCACGTAACAATTCGATCAACTTGCCGGCCACATGGGGGTCGTCAAACTGTGAAACCACTCGAATCGCGATTTTGCGCAGCGGTTCGATTTCGGGTGATGTCCGTTCCAGCATCGGCAACGTTCGTTCGAGCAGTTGCGATTCGGACCTTCCAACAAGCAAGCCTAGCATCTGTGTTCGCATCGATGAAGCGCCCTTCGCATCGAAGGCAATTTGCATTGCGTGCTCCACGGCCGGAGCAATGTCGAGTAGCAGCGCTAACTTGAGAAGTGTTGGATTCGTTCGCTGTTGACTCCAATGCTCATGTACCCAATCCGTGAGCGGTTTCTGGTCCCTGTGATTTCGCTCCTCAGACTTTGGACGCTGTTGCATCCCTAATAGCGTCGCGGTCCACAGCGAGTTCGTGGGCAAATCATCAGGAGCAGTCTTCAACAGCTTGACGACCGACTCGTATCCGGCTTGGCTGTTTTCGGCCGCATAGCGTCGAACGAGGCGAGGCATCAATACCTCGCGGCCAAGCTTGGATTTCCAAAAAGTCGGGCGAACAAATCGCCGCATGACTTCATCTCGCCCGGTCACGCTGTGCTTTTCAACCGCCCACCACCACAAGAGCGGCAATCGAGGATCATCATTGTCGCAATCCCGATTGATATTTGCATTGATCATTGGCATAGCTTGCTGGGCGGGCAAGCGTGCGGCGGTGCAAGCGATCTGTTGACGAACGTGAACGTCGGTCTCTTGTTCAGCAAACTCGTCTAAGCGATGCGCCATTTCCATCGAGACCCGGCCGGAGTCACCCAAGAACCGAACGGTCCAAGCGCGAATGGAGGGTTCCCCATCGGCGAGTGTTGACATGGCGATCGACTCGTCGAAGCCACCAAGGCAATATAGCGTCCAGAACAATTCCAGTCGGTTCGCTTGGGTCGCCTGGTTCGTCTTCTGGGCAGAATGGACCACTTTGCTGATGACTTGACCACGCAATCTTTCTAGTAAATCCTTTTTTCCGTCCAACGATTGATTGGCGTTCCGGCGGATCAATTCCTGTCGAGCTCGTCGAACAAGCCATTGGTTTGAGTCCTGGTGGAGGGTCACCAAATCATCAATACTCGAGTTCGAAATATCGATCGCCGAGTTCCGTGAACTAGGATCTATCGACTTGGGAACGACGCGATAAATGCGTCCATTGGTACGGTCCCAATCTGCGTCGGGGTCGGGATGGGCCGTCCGCTGATCGTGCCAATCCGCGACGTAAACTGCACCCTCAGGCCCGACGGTCAAATCGGTCGTCGCGAACCACGCATCGTTCGATCGCAGAAGCTCACCGCCGTGAGCGGTTCGGACCGTCGATCCCATCGGGCCGATGGTGTGCCACTGGACATTGTGCCCGAGCAAGTCCCCGGCGATGTATTGGTTGCGATACATAGCAGGCAACGTATCGGCTTGATAGACAGTGCCACCAACCGTCACGTGCCCACCCGTGAACCGATCGTGCGGCGCATGTTCAAAGTAGCCATAAGCACTCGGATTGTGTAGCTCGCCATGTTTCGCAAAGGACTTTACGAAATACCCACCCTGCAGGCCGTGCAACAACACATGGCCACCATAGTTGGTGCTGTACAATAAATTGCCTTGCGCATCAAAGTCAAGTCCCCACGAGTTACCCCCACCCTCACAGAACAATTCAAAGTCGCGAGAGATCGGATGGTATCTCCATACACCTTGTTGAAATTCGATGCCACGAATGTTGGCTGTGACGGTGCTCCCTTGACAGCCGTAAAGCCAGCCGTCAGGTCCCCACGTGAGAGAGTTGGCGACGCTATGAGCGTCTTCCATGCCGAAGCCTGTGAGCAATACCTCGGGAGGTCCATCGGGTACGTCGTCCCGATTGCGATCCGCGTAGAACAGCAAATAAGGAACGTTGAGAACAAACACGCCGTCGTATCCAAAAGCGAAGCCTGAGGCCAAGTTCAATCCATCCACAAAGTCTTTGCAAGAGTCCATTGTGCCGTCACCATCGGAGTCTTGAAGGATGGTGAGTCGGTCCGCGCCTTTGGGTCCCATGGGTGGAGGGGCTGGTATGCGATCGTACTTCGTTCGTGAATATCGATCGACCTGTGTTCGTTTTAGATCCGCCGGATTGGGATATTGCAAGTACTGTATGACCCAAAGTCGGCCGCGATCATCGAAGTCGATCGCGACGGGTTGCTTTACGAGCGGCTCACTTGCAACAAGCTCTGCGGCCAAGCCTTCCGCGAGCTGCATTTTTGAAATCGATTCCTTGGGCCGATATCCTTGTGAATTCGCGGTCGACAACACGAGAGTGATGTTCAGCACAATGGCAACGCAGCACACGAGAATTTGATAGGTTACAAAGCGATTCAAAACACTCTCCTGAACAAACCGCCCAACATGCGCGAGCCTGATTTTTCGCATCGCGATACTTATCGCAACGAAATCGAATTTAAACTCGTGATCAATCGAGCATTGATGATAACCGTTTCGCCGGATGAAGTGCAAATACGATACGATCCAAATAGCACTCACC
>JBEBHM010000616.1:0-5331 GCA_040080875.1 Pirellula sp. | reverse complement strand
GATCGGAACGCTTTGATGAGCGATTGCGTTTCTGGGAAGGATTGATCGCACTTTGCCGAAGCCGCAAAACCAGACACGCCGACCGAAAGCCTGGTAGTCATCATTGGCTTGGGGGTGGGTCAGGAAAACGCGGACTCGGACTCAACTATACTATTGTTCAGGATTATGGCATCGTCGAACTGTATATCGACCGCGGCGATGCTGCTAAGAACAAACGCATTTTCGACCAGCTGTACGCCAACAAAACTCAAATTGAAGAGTCGTTTGGAGGACCGCTTCAATGGGACCGTCTCGATGACAAACGTGCTTGCAGAATCAAGCGAGTTGTCGATTTAGGTGGGTACCGAAGCCCACAAAGTGAATGGCCGCCTATACAGACGGCCATGGTGGACGCCATGACGAAGCTTGAAGTGGCAATTCTTCCCCTAATAGATTCACTCAATTTTTCGTGACAGAAATCACTTAAACTAGCCGCCGGGGCGCCAATCCCGACGGCTTCCAACTAAATTCAACCAGATTGTTAAAGACCAGAATTCTCGGACCAATGAATTCCTGCCTTGTGGCAAGATTGCCACAAGGCAGAAACCATCACTTGGATGATGCTGCCACACGCGATGATTTCGAACGAACTATGTGTAGCATTTTGAACCTTGAGCAAATATTTCCTCAGGGTTCAATTCCCATCTCGAAAGTAAACCCATTTACCAATCACGCATCTGCTTCTCGATCTGATCTCGCCGGCTCAGGAGGTCACATAATGGAAATCGGAAACTGATCGCCTTAAAGTAAAGTCCGCATCATTCAAGAAGCGAGCCAACGAACTGCGTGCTGAAATCGAGGAGCTAGCTCGCCGCCACTTCTTGACTACAGACAAGTAGTTGCACCACCCACGGAGAATACTTGCTAACTCTTCATAGCCAATAATTCCGTTGGAAATCAAGTATTTAGAAGCCAATCACGACTCAGACTGTTGATGCTACATTGTTACTTGAAACGCGAGGGAGATTGTTCGAACCATCCATAGTTGGTAACATCATCGAATTACGCATCGTATCAATCCAACTTGGACCACTGTTTAGGATCGCAACATGGGTTTACCAACGGTACACTATCAAGCTTACATTGCCACTCAAGGTAATATTCCACCTGGTCCTTGGGCAAATGGCCCCGATACAGTGGGTTTTCCCGGGTCCGTACTTGGCGTTGAGGGGATTCGAACAGACATTCATCTGAATGGTGCAAATCTCGGGATGCGGCTTAGGGGTCGTTTGTCCACTGTGGGTGACTTGACGTGGGTCCATACAGGCTGGTTTGGTAAGCCGGGAGAGGGGCATCACATTGAGTTAATCGCCATGGAACTTACGGGACCAGATTCTTCAGTTTACGATATTTTTTACACAGCCTATTTTTCAGCAGGCGGTTTCACCGCACCGGCCAAAAACGGGACGCAAATTGGTGCAATCGGTAATCGGATGGAAGCTATTTCTATTTGGATTTTGCCAAAGATGAAGTCAACTGAATTACCGGACATAAAAGCATAGTGTAGATCTCCCGTGTAGGCACTGATAGCCATCGGCAGCCTATCGGTGGCACAGTGGACCAGCTGAGAATGCGCCGTACGGCATTTTAGCCGCCGGGGTCGCTAGGCCCGACGGCTTCCAACTAATTCCAACCGAATTGTCAAAGATCAGAATTACCAACCGCCCGCATTGGTGGCAATCTTGCCACAAAGCAGAAACTAACACTCAGGTGATTTTGCCCAAAGGATGATTTCAAACGAACCATGTGTAGCATTTTGAACCATGAGGCAAGATTGCCTCAGGGTTCAATTTCGTTTCGGAAGCAAAACGCCATTTACCAATCTTGCATTTGCTTCTCGATTTGATTTCGCCGAATCTCGAGGTCTGTATTCGTTCGAGCTAATCCCTTCACTCCGGAACGCAGTTCGTCGGCCCGCTTCTTGAACGCTGCCGCTTTCTCTTTGACTCGCTCGTGTTCCGACTTCGATGTTTCTCGCTCGGCGTTGTAGGATGCATGAACCGCTTTGTTGTCCAGCGTCGAGATTTCCGAAACCAACTCTCGTTGCCTTGCGTTGTTCTGATTCAACTGATCCATTGTCTCGTCCCACTTTCGCCGAAGTTCGGGATCATCACAGGTTTCAAATAGCTCTTGTTTAGCCCGCGATGCCTCCGACTGAGCCGAATTGATTTCGCGAAGACGCGATTCCAACGGATACATGATTTCGTTGTGACGTCGTTCGGCATCTTCAAGATCTCGATTGGCGTCAGCAATCTGGTGCTGCAACTTGGACTGTTCAATTCCAAGCTTTGGAAGTGATGCGACCAATTCCTTAAGCGACACGCGGCGTTCGTGCCGCTCTACATCACGTTGCAGGTCTTCGATCGATTTGCCGGACTCCGATAAGAGCCGTTCGACTTCTTGTGGGCTCGGTTCTCCACCGTTTGCGATTTCGGCGACCATGGCTCGATAGCCTAGAATCTTCTGCTTCTGTCGTTGGGACTGATGACCAGTCAATTTTTCAAAGAATTTTGTCACGCTCATGTTTCTACTCCATTCACATTCGAGGCAAGACGCTCATGTCGACGAACGTCCAAATTCCATACTTCCAAAACACGATTCGGTGGCACGACCGCGGGTAGATCCCTTAGCCGATTGTTGATTTGCTGATTTGGCTCGTCTTCCAGTGCGTCCTGGTAGAAAGCCGTTGGCGACAGGCGGTAGCGATGGCCGGCGAAAATTGCCGCGGGACATGTTTCGACGCCGACGAGATTTGCCCGATGAGCCAGATGGATTACAAGCCGGACGAAGCTAGCCTCATGGCCGGCGTATGGCGGCAACTCCGATCTCGGCGATCGCTGGATCGCGTCCGCCAAAACCAATGATTCAAACTGGATTTTTTCTAGCGGCTCCTCGCCCCGATCGTCACATAGAACCGGCCGGTCGAGAATATGAGCCAGTTCGTGGAGGATGACTGCGACCGTCGCATATTCCAAGTCGATCGGGTCAAAATCCTCTGCCAATGCGAGATCATTGATCACAGCACATGGCCCAAATCCCAGCCAGGGATCAATGTACGAGCGAAAATACAATGCCGCCGAGGGGAGGGTGTAGCCATAACAACCTTGGCCGATTCCGAATTCAGCCGAAATTCGAGACTGCCGGACGAGGTACAGCGGAACGCCCTCCAGATCGGTACCGGCGATTGTTCGGCACAGCCAGGATCCTCGTTCGATAATTTGGCCCATGTCGACGCACGGTTTGCCCACAGTGGAGTTTTGTTGCTTTTCTTGGCTTGTTTCACGCATCTGCAAAATCGCGAC
The DNA here is from genome assembly GCA_040080875.1 of Pirellula sp. Taxonomy (GTDB): domain Bacteria; phylum Planctomycetota; class Planctomycetia; order Pirellulales; family Pirellulaceae; genus JBKCUI01. The sequence goes on along the minus strand of JBEBHM010000616.1, from coordinate 1,990 downwards.
TTTCAAAACAAATTGTGCCTAGTAATGCGGCGTCTCCGTTGGGCCAAGAGTTAAAACACATTTTTTCCAAGTACCTATTGAATGAGGGAAATTGACTTTGAGAAAACTACGACCCATTCACTTCGTTTCATTCAGTTTGCCAGGACGAGTGAGTTACTTCGCAAGTCCGGAACACAAGCCCTATACGAAGAAGGGTAAGAAACATCCGATGCTGCAAGATGATCCGGACTTGGTGAACATAGAGTTCGAAACCAAGCTCGCTGACTATCAGGCATATCCGGCGGAGACTATCCAGCGTGCGGGGCCGGTCCTTGCGAACAGAATTAACACTCGTCGAGCAATTCGCGAATTGATCCTGCCAGAGTTGGCAATGATTCAGTCCACACTTGCAGACATCCAGAAGCGGTTGGATCGAATTGAGACTGATAGGTAATCGTTGAATTTGTAATCGGTTTGAAATCGTTCCATTGCCTGTGTGTGTGCACGCCCTATTACCCCCATCCCCAGGTCGTGCGTGTGCGCACTCGGCCTGGGGGGTACTAGGGGGGTGCGCGCACACACACACACGACAGACATCAGCTTTCATTCGGGATCAAAGTAGGTTGAGGGACGGTTGCAAATTTGATTGGCCGGCTTGCTCCAAATGTCCATCTGAAGGCCAGTCCGGCATCCTCCGCTCGATTCAGTAAGTCCTTCGCCAGACGCTGGGAGAGTTTCGATTGCTTGGCGGAGGCTAGAATCGTTCTGGTCGCTGCCGGCTCAGGCGTCAGAAACGCTTCGATAAACCCGTTTGGCGTCCATATGGGATCTGCAGTTTCGCATTCCTCTTTCGGCTTAGTGTTCCGTTTTGGACGTTCAGTACGCAGTGCATTTGGATCGAGGGTCGGATCAACATTCCAAACTGGAAACGACCAACGCATACAAATAGGTTCGATCGGATGCCAGGATCGGACTGCGGCCTCAACAACGACACAGTCGTTCTCTTCATGCTGCCGAAGAACCAGGTGTGTGTCAGTCGCTCTGGCTTGGCTTCCAGCACCGGCTCCAACATCGGTGACAGATTTGCCGGATTGATTCCCCTTGCTGGCATGATGTACCAAAACGAATGAGCAGTCCAACATCGATGCGTAACCATCCAGGCGATTGTAGAAATCGGTCAAATTTGAATTGCTGTTCTCGTCCGCATCCTTCGGTAGAAAGCGATAGAAGGCATCCAGCACGACTAGTCGAAAGTAACCGCGGCGAAGGGAGTCGAAATAGGCTTGCATCGAATTGATGTCGAGCAGGCGGCCACGCAAATTGTCGACAAACAGTCGATCAGCGATGCTTTCAAGATCGATGTTGCGGGCCTCGGCTACTTTGGGTATCCGATTGGCAGACGTCTCCCGATGCAATTCATTGTCCAGAATCAACACCTGACTTTGTTCGGTTGCGAACGTATCGAGCCAGGGGCGGCCGGTTGCAAGTGCCAGAGCCAAGTCGATTACCAGCCAGGACTTTTTGAATTTGGGTGGAGCAATCACATTCATTGTCTCGCCCGTCCGAAGTAGACCATGAATTAGTGGCGGACGGAGTTCGGGATGGTCTTTAACCAGTTGTGCGACGCTCAACGGAGCCGGCTGAACCAACAACCGTCGATCGGCTAATATTCCCCGCTGCACCTTCCGTTCAGCACTCCGAAGTCGTTTATAGATCTCGACATCGGACCACGGCTTCGGGAATGGAGCGGCTTCTGAATACTTGCGGATAACATGAACAGCGTCGGCATCCGAAAGATCGAACTCCACGCAACGACAGCAAACGGAGAATAGTCGATGTGAGCCATCGCTGTGGTCAACAATCTGCATGCTGCGAATTGATCGGAGACACGCTTGAGCATTTGCCGACATGGATGTTGCGATCGGATCAACAGGCGAGACGGCAATTGGCGTAATCAGACCTGACGCTGGTTTCGGTGGCCAGTGGCTATGGCATAGGGAATCAAGTTGCT
>JBEBHM010000615.1:0-5334 GCA_040080875.1 Pirellula sp. | reverse complement strand
CGAACAATCGGCAAGACCACTATAAATGTGGCAACTCCCGAAGACATCATCGTCATGAAACTGATGGCATCTCGCGACAAAGACCTTGGCGATATTGATGGATTGATCGCTGTTCACGGTCGAGAACTCGACTGGGACTACTGCCTTTCCACCGCTCGTCAACTTGACGAAGCCCTCGCAACCGACCTCGCTGAAGTCCTTATGAGAATTCGAGCTAGAAAATCGAATTAGTGCGTCTTCACAACATAAATTTTTGGGAAGCAGATCTTGTTAAAGATCCTTCAGCATCGGGATCTTTAACAAGATCCACTACGCCCAGCCCCTTTGAATAGTGTTGAAGCCGCAGAAGAGTGTCCAAACGGCGGTAAAAACCGCCGCCTTGACTTCTGTCGAATTTATTGGGATACGTGGAAGCATCGCTTACGCTGCGACTTGTTCTGCCAACGCATTCTTGACCGCAGCGATGACGACTTCGAATCCGCCTGGATCGTTGATCGCCATTTCCGATAAGGTCTTTCGGTCCAGCTCGATTTGCGCCAACGCTAACCCGGCGATGAATTGGCTGTAGCGCAATCCATGCATACGAGCGGCCGCATTCACTCGAATGATCCACAGGCGTCGGAAATCACGTCGTTTGCGACGACGGTCACGGTAGGCGAATCTACCTGCCCGAACAAGATTTTCTTTGGCTGTACGAAACAGACGTCGACGTCCACCTACGTACCCCTCGGCGCGCTGAAATAGTTTGCGTTTGGCCTGCCGTCTGGCTGAGCCTTTTCTGGTTCTCATCTTGGAGCAACCTTGTTGTTGCTGCGGTGTTTCAGGTCATCGCGTTGGGTTGCTATCGATAGCAACGAATGGCCCGTAAATGGTGATGACGCGATTGTTGTACCCAAACACCTGGTCTATAAAACGTATGGGCCAGTGTTTTGTGTGAATCTCGAGGTTATCCGTCGACTCTAGTAGCTGTTGCCGCGAAGAGCATCGGTGATGTGGCTCAGGTATTGCGGTGCGAGAACTTTTGTTCCTCGCAGTTGACGAATTTTCTTTGCCGATTTGCTAATGGCCAAGTGGCTTGTACCAGCCTTGCGATGCTTGGCTTTTCCAGTTGCCGTCAATCGGAATCGCTTTTTCGTGGACTTGTGTGTCTTTTGTTTTGTCATGGAAGCACCCAGGCCATCAAATCAGTGGCCTGCAAAAATCGGAATGGTCAATAAACAATATTAATACCGCGATTCCTCGCGGTACGTTGTGTTTTCGAAATTCTTGGGGGCACAAGTTTAGCGATTGGGGAAGTTTCGTCCAAGGCTAAAACCAAAGCGAATTGCCATGTTTTTGCCAATTCCCGGGACAGGTTTTGCCAATTCCCGGGAATCCGCGGCCTAGAATTCTTCGTCCCAATTCTCGGTGATCCAATCGGCGTCCTCATCGAATGCCTGAAATTCTGCGGCGGTTTCGATGCCGCGCGGATGAACTCGGGAGTATTCGTTCATGAGTCCCAGGTGGCGAAAGAGATATTCCGTTCCGGCAATCCGCTTGAATCCGAGGTCGACCAATTCCCTGTCATCGAGATCACTGGCGGTCCGGCGCATGACCATGGCACAGTCACAGCCGAACATATCTGGCAGCGTATTAAGAATGCTTGATTGGTAGGGTCGAAGTTTTGGGTGGAACGCGGATTGCCACAAGAATAGAACTTGGTTGGTCGCGGCATCGATATCGAACTCTTCCTGGAGGTCATAGTCTTCGTTGAACAAAGAGGTGTACAGGTCCACCAAGTTTCCGGAATGGTTGTCACAAATGGATATCAACTCCTGTCCGTCCTCAGCAGCGGCTTGCAGTTGGAGCAATTCGGCTCCCATGCGTCCCATCACGATTTCCTCGCCATCCTCCGTGTAGCCAACGATCGAGAGTTCAAGTACTCGAACGTAATCATCCAACTCGCTCCGGCAAATGGCCGCTTCAAACATACAACGAATCCGAATCATGTTTTCCCCTATTTGTCATTGATTCTATTTACCGGATCAGGTGCCTCGCATACAGTTCAAGATCAACCGTGCCGGAACAACGGCCGCGAGCTGATCAACGTCCAGTTACACCATATTTCTGAACACTATAGCTTAGTTGGAAATGAGTCGCATTCAATTCGGCATAACGTTCTTGATCACCCTCCAGATTTTGGGATCGCAAGGGGCGAGTCCTAGGGCGCATGGCCAAGAATCCAACGCCAAAGCTCAGATTGCAGTCGTCGATCCGATCGTCATTTCGTACGATGTACCGTACGGAAACCCCGACGAGCCCATGCACCGCGCGGATATTTATCGACCGCAATCTACCATTGCGCAAAAACTTCCGGGGGTGATCTTGATCCATGGTGGAGCTTGGGCGCTCGGGGACAAATCCAACGATTCTCAGCATGCCAAGCGGCTTGCACGCCTCGGTTTCGTTGTGATGGCCATCAACTATCGTTTGGCTCCCAAGCATTCCTTTCCTTCGCAGCTTGACGACTGCTATTTGGCCTTAGAATGGTTTTGCAATCCTGTGAATCAACTTGACGTCGATATGGAGCGGATAGGAGGATGGGGTTATTCGGCAGGTGGACATTTGGCGGCGCTTTTGGCAACCAAGCCCAAGAGTGGTTTACCGCGACTGAAGGCCTGTGTGGTCGGAGCGGCTCCGTGCGACCTGACGCTGGTACCTGAAAACAGTCGGCTCCTTTCCGGATTCTTAGGGGGAACGCGAGCGGAGTTTCCCGATCGCTATCGGAACGCTTCCCCGGTCACCTTTGTCAGTTCTGATGACCCGCCGATTTTTTTGTTTCATGGAACCAAAGACGTGTTGGTTCCGCAGGAGTCGACGTTGGCCATGCGACGTGCGCTCGAAAAAAACGGCGTTCCGGTCGAGCATATGGTGGTCGAGAACAAAGCACATCTCATGACGTTTATTGACAAAGAGGCAACCGAAAAGTCCTTTGTGTTCCTGCAAAGTCGACTTCAAAAGGAATAATCTCACGTGCAAGATGCAACAGCATAGTAGAACAAGTGTCTCAATTGTTCGCAAAGAGTTTGTTTAGCGAGGCGGGTCAAGCCCGCCCGAGAGCTATTTTGGCTCCGCCCGTTTCAAAGCCACAAGCCTCACGCTCCAGTCGGACGAGCCGACGAGCTGACTGGGGGCGACACAACGAATGTGGAAAATGATGAGGATAACGCCTGAGGTTCAAACTACGTAGCGATTGCCGGCACATCGATCTGACTCCGCGGGTCTCCAAACATTTCTTTGAGACAGTTCTCACCGTCGATCAAGCCATTGGCACGATCATTGCATCTCGGATTTGGGCCAACAGTTGTTGGTTTCAAAGCTTTGACGATTTTCAGCAGGGTGATCGCCATGAAGATACGAGTAAGCACTTGGATGTTCTATTGCGTCCTCTCAGGAGCCGTGTTTGGAATATGCGTGAAGCCATGGAACCCTGATCCTGCGAAATTTTTGTCCGAACCCGTATGGGTGTTTCCCGATGCACATCCCGACGTCGTGAAGACAACATTCAAGGCGCTGCACGGTCCTGCACCCGAGATCATCTCCGACATTTCGATTCGCGATCTCGTAGGCATACTGGAAGACCATTGCCCAGCCACGTTTCTGGAATCCGAACTTGCGGATGAATCGATCTCACCGGACGAACGGTTTCCCAACTTCATGCGAAAGCGCTCTCAATCGCTTGAGACTTGGCTCTCGGCCTCATTGAAGGAATTGAGTCTTACCTTTGCCATCCAACATGGGTCGATCCATATTTGTCCACAGACGGAAGTCATGAACATAACTCGCATTTATCCACATCCGGTGGTGGCGGGATTCGGGCTACTCTCTGACATCGAAACGCATATCAATCCCAGCATGTGGCAAAGTGCGGGCGGCGTTTGTACGCTTTCGACGATCGATACCCAGACACAAACTTTGCTGGTGGTGAGCACCGACTACAGCACGCATCGCAAACTAGAGCAGTTTCTAAAGCCCATTTACCAAAACGCGGGGATTGGTTGGCGGACGGATGCCGAGCGTTGGACGCAACTCCCGAGGGCAGTGCTCAATCGTTTGACCAAATGGATCGATCCGGATTCGTTGCCGCAACCGACAAACAATTCCAAATACCCATACTTTGGAACCAATGGCACACCCATTCAATCGGGCCCCTGCGGCGGGTTTTTTTAGCGATCCGGTTACCGACAACAAACTGAAATTGACCTGGAGTAGAAAAATGCGAATAGAAATCGTTCGATCGATGTTTCTTATTGGTGCTTGCGAGTTGCTCTTGGGTGTTCGAATGGACTCGCTATCGACCTGCTATTCGCAGGATCAGCCCGAGAATTTGGCTAACAAAGCGCAGGCGGTGAGGCAACCACCGTGATGTTGGGAGACGTCTTGTTTGTGAAGCAAACGTACCAATTGCAATTGAGAATAAAGGGAGTACTTGCTGCCATTCGGAACCACGGACGACGCACTTGGACTTTCGAATCACCCCAACATGTCCGCATTCGGCAGGGGTTGCTCAAAACGGTAACGGCAAAGTTTGACGGAATGCCGTTGAATCGCGTCATCGAGGATCTATCGAGGCGCGGTGGCTTAGACATTCGATTTGATCAACTTAAATGCGAATCTGCTGGGCAATCTCTTCGCACGCCAATCAATATCTCGATCAAAGATCGGAGTCTGCAATCGATTCTGAATTTGATACTGAAGCCTCGGAATTTGATGACGTCGATTCGCGACGGAGTGATTTGGATCGTTCCTATGGGCGACGACGAAGATGACTTTGTTTCGGCCGTAATGGACGTTAAAGACCTCTGTAGGAATGAAAGTGAATCAGCATCCTTGAGGGAAACCATCGAATCGCAGACAGGCGACGTCTGGCAGTCCCAGGGCGGCTCTTGCTCGATTCGATTTGCAAAAAATGGAACGATGGTAGTCTTTGGCCCTGAATCGGTTATTGATCAAGTCGAACAACTGATCGAAAGATACCGTCAAGTGCTGCGAGTTTCTAAACCGAGGGGTTCTCGCGTAGATACCAAAATCGAAACTCATTATTACGTTGTGCAAAATGATCTAGCCGACACTGCCATCGTCGTCTTGCCAAAAATGATCGAACCGGATTCGTGGCAAAACGAATCCAACCCCAAGGCGCCTGGGAAAATATCTCGATATGCTACCGAGCCGAGAGCGGTCGATTTCGCAGGTGACATGTTGCAACGCAATGTTAACAGGAACAACAGCAGTGCGAAGGGCAATGAGAAAAAACAAGTGGAAATAGGTTTAGTGGTAGAGCGATCGGTATTGATC
>JBEBHM010000055.1:0-19485 GCA_040080875.1 Pirellula sp. | reverse complement strand
GGGAGCATCTCGTTTTTTGGTCAGTTGACATGAAGGAATTCATTGTGTTTCCATGGGTGCCAGTCTCGCGTCCGTTTTTGACAAGTTGGATTCACGTATCGGTGGCATCGCTAGCTTTCGACTCTTCTGCATCCCGCGTTTGACGCGTTCGCGGTCCTCATCCCAGCGACCGCTGAGAATTGACGCTCGCAACACCAGGATGCGTTCCGCTTTGGCGACACGCCAAAATGTACCGTTACTCTTCATGCGAAGATTGATCACACGACGGATCGCACTCTCGATCGAACCGCTTCCTAACGGTAGCCCCATCAGCGAATATTTCGGATAATCCAAATGCCCTGCTTCACCGTGTTGTCGAATGTATCGGATAACTCGAAGCACCTCACCGCGATCCAAGCCCGATTCGTTTGATGACAACTCAAGCTTGGCCTCTAACGCGTTTGCTACCTCGATCCACAGTCCGTCTCGTAACTTTGTACGTAACGATGGGAACGTCAACACGTCGCCAGTCTGCTCCCCAAAGGACTTAATTCCTTTTTGGAGATTCTCGGCAGCATGATACACATCCAGCACTTTAAATCTTAGTACGCTCGCTGGAACTTTGGCTCGTGCGAGAATCGAATCGATCCTATCCCATATCCACGTTGCACCGTCGCTGTTGAATGTGATGCTTTTGGCTTTACTTACTCCCAAACGATGCATCTGCATGGCCATTAGCCGTTCCAAGTAATCCGCGTCTCCGAACGAGCCATCTATCAATTCACTGTACGCCTCGTTTTTTCGTCCTTCACGGTCATGAACATAGATTTTGAAAACCTTTGGTTCTCGCCAAGTTGCCGTGAATGATCCCCGGCGAAGTGTCTCTTTGGAGCGACCTTGGCTCGGCGAGCCATCGACCTCCGATTGCGTTTTGCCAAAGTTTTCCAAGGGAGAAATCGGTTCAAGTTCCGATCGCGTCCTGGTGCGCCCACCATCGACTTGGATAGAAACCGTTTGGCCTTCCAATTCGTTTCCGGGTTCCATTTTGCCAGACTCAAACTCTTCGAGCATTCGTTCTCTGAGTGTCAATTGTTCCGATCCGGCTTTGGTCACGATCCGGTCGATGACGTTCCTATCCAGCTTGATTCCGTCGCGATGAAGTTCGTTGCATGCTTGGTCCAAAGAATTCGATAAGGCCACCATTCTTGTCACTTTGGATATCAGCCAAGGCGACACGCCACCTGAGAAACCAAACAAGGTCAATTCGATATCGATACCCGGCGTATGGTCGTTTTCGTTCTTGTGCTTCGGTTGACAATAACGCGTCTTTGCATGACACGAAAATCCAGAGGCCATATTGATGTGAACTTGACGATCCTGCCCCGCTCTAAGGGAAACAACATAGCCATCTCGAAGGGCATCGCAACGTTTCTCGTGCTCGGGTGTCTTCATCGATTTGGCGATCAGACCGGTCAAGAACAAACCAGCACCGTGATCAAAAAGTTCCTTGGCTTGCTGTTCGATTTGCTCGAATGCCAATGGGTCGTTGTCGAGAATCAATTGAAGTTCCTTAGACTTTTCGTAGACACTCGAGAGAAACATTCCCATCATTTGCTCGACAGCAGTGACCTTGACCCCATCGCGTCCATCCACAGTCCAGTCTCCCATAGTACCCTCCGTGTTGTGATGAAAACTTAATCATCACGACGACGAAGCATTAGGGAATGAGTATATGCTAAAATCAAATCACGAAAAAAACGCTAGCGTTTTGACTGCTCTGCCAAAAAACGAGATGCTCCCCAATTCCACGGTATCATCATTCACAGTCGCTTTGAACGCTCTACCGACAAGTTCAGATTCAATTGGCAATTCAAAGAAACTTTACTAAGCCGACCGCCCGAGTGCTCCACGTTTAACGGTACAAAGATTTGACGTTTTTCCACAGTCAGCACCAACTGCGGTTTCTCCGGTTGCTTTTCCATTTCTCCGAGCAAAAGAAACTGTCCTCGCCATTTATCGTCCGTCTTGGATACATGCAACGAAGAAGGTTTGCACGCAAATTTGTTTGAGTCCTCGAGCGTTAGCCCCAATTGACAAATTGGTTTTTGGGTGTCTAAGTCGAACACCATCAGTGATTCCACCAACACGCGGGAAATCCCGATCATGGAATGCGTCGCCTCGGAAGGTACCAAATCCAAGTTCCATTCGTTTTTTGCGTCCAGTTTTTTGAACTTTGAAACACTTGTGAATCCCGTGATAGACTTGATGCCTACGGCTGATGGTACTTCAAAACCTTCGGTCGGACGAACGATCAAAGAAAACTTGGTAATGGACCGATTTACCTCGATTCGATCCTGGGTTAGTTTGAGCGCACAAACAAACTTCGCCGTCAGCAGGACCTTCACGGAATTGCCCGCCTTGGTGATAATTGTCAGCGTTTTTCCGAAAGTTTCCGCTTTCGTTTGCGGTTCCAATGCGACTACAAAGAAACCTTTGCCCTTAGGTGCAATTTCTTCGTCATTTCGATAGCCTGCGATACATTCGCAGGAGGACTTCATTTCGCTGATTCTGTCTGCACTATCGTGCATATTCATGAACTTGATGACAGCAAAATACTTCTTGCCGGTGAGAAGAGTCCCCAAATTGATCGCTTCTGCTGGTCAACCGAATTCCAAAAGAAATCAAAAATATTTCCAAGACGAGTGGCAAGATTGTTTGTACCGGTAGGGAGAGGATCCTGCCGAATCAACGCCAAGCTCGGTAGGAGCCTCACTCTCCCAACTGGACGCATGGCAGGTAGAGTTTATATTGCCGCTCGCACAGGGTGTTTTTCCTTCATGAGTGTTACTTCCAAACATGTAATTGAACAGGAACTCGGGGGCCATCGAAGATGACCTATGTGCAATCGATTCGCATTGATCAGTCGCGTGCTCGATTCAAAGAAATTCTGATGGAATTTCTACATCACAGCCGGAACGAAGAACCACACCAGCGTGAGCACGACGCAGATGGTGTAAGCTGCGAATAAGCTTGGGCGGAAGACTCGCAAGGGAACGTACGCATCGCTCTTCTCAAACAGCTTGCTCAAGACTCTCCAGTAGTATCCTGCAGCGATCACTGCATTGAAAGCCATCACCACGGCCATCGCGATGCTGATCGGATCCTTGGTCCCAGCAGCCACCGTCCCCATAAACACCAAGAATTTGGCCCAGAAACCGGCCGTCAACGGCAACCCGATCATGCTGATCAAACAGACCGTCATTCCGATCGATGCTGCAGGGCGGCGATAAAACATTCCCGACAAATCACCGATCAACTGCGTCTTACCTCCCGCTGCCTCGATCTCGCCTAAACAAGCAAAGAAGCCCAACGTCATGGCTGCATAAGCCGCCAAATACGAGTAGAGCACGTTGGGCTCAGCGTTCTCGCGCAACAAGGCCGTCATGGCGAGCAATAGATAACCCGAATGTGCCACGCTCGAATACGCGAGCAGGCGTCGCAGATTGTTCTGCGCAGCCGCGAAAAAATTTCCAACAAGCATCGTCAACGCCGAACATACGAACAACGCGGGTACCACAATCTCGATGGTTTGTGTATTGAGTCCCGTTCCAACCACGCGAATCATCGCTACAAAACCAGCTACTTTGGGCAGATAGCTCATGATGCCTGCCATCGTGAGGCTCGTCCCCTCAAATACATCCGGGGCATAAAAATGGAAGGGGACTGCGGTGATTCGAAAAGCCAGGCCACACAACACCAACACTAACGCAAACGAGGTCAGTCGGCCTGCATGCGCAAAATTGTTTTGTATCACCTGCAAATTCGTAGAGCCCACAAATCCGTACAAGTAGCTAACGCCCAACAAAAAGAAGCCGGATGCAAAGGCGCTCAACAAGAAATACTTGATCGTCGCCTCCGCGCCCGCATTGTCGTTCTTAACGATACTGAGCAAGATATACGTGGGAATGCTAATCAATTCGAGACCTAGAAACAGCGAGACGAGATCGTTGGATGCCCCGACGATCGGCACGGCTCCGATCATGATGATCAAACAGCCATAATACTCACCCAGATGCCCGCGCGGGGCTGTCGACCATGACATCAAGATAACGATCAATCCACCGAGCAATGCCAATCTTTCCGACGCCAGCGCTGCAAGATCGAATCGAAATAACCCCTGCCCCAAGTTGTCAGGCCCCAAGTTGTCAGGCATCGTTCGGAGATAGCCTAGCAATGCAGCTACCGCGATTAAGGCCAGCGAAATCAACGCAGTCGCATTGCGTTGGCCGTGCAGGTCGCGCGCATTTCCAGACTTGATCACCAACGAAGCTGCCATCAATACCGATCCACCGAGAATCAAGGTGACAGCCGGCATCATGAGAGACAACGACGATTTGATATTTTCTAAGGTATCCACGGTTTTTTAAGTCAGATGTACTTGTTAGGGTTGCAATTGAGCCAATTGATCGATCTCGGTGTGAATCACTTTGGAGCTGGATTCGGATAACGCGACGATGCGTTGGATGTCTTTGTCGATTAGGCTGATGCTCGCTTGAGGGCGTATGCCGATGTACAAACAGACGCCTGCCAAAACCACCAACGGTACCCATTCGGCAGGTCTGAGATCGCCTGCAAAATCCGAGTGTGTCTTGTGTTTAGAATCACCGTTGCTTCCAAATAGAATTCGCTGAACGATGCGCAATCCGTACCAAGCACCCAAGACGGTCCCGAGAGCTGCAATTGCAGTAAACATCCCAGAGACTCGCATCATGCCCGAGAGTGCCAGCAACTCACCGACGAATCCATTCAGTCCAGGCAAACCTGCCCCTGCCAGAGTAAAGAAGACCATTAGAACACCTAGCTTCGGATAGACAGCTGCCAATCCGCAATCTTCATCATCGAGTGAGACCAACCCGCGACGCTGCTCCAGCATGGCCAACATCAGAAACATTCCGCAGGTAATAATGCCATGATTGAACATCTGGATCGATGCTCCGCTGATCCCCTCGCTGTTCATAGCCATCAGCCCGACGGTAATGAATCCGACGTGGCTCAGGGAACTATAGGCCAGTACTTTTCGCATGTCGCTTTGAGATAGGGCGACCAACGCGCCATACACGATGGCCAGTGCCCCTAAGAACCCAAACAGCATCTGTGCATAGCTCGAGAGAGCCAACGGCGTCAGCGGAATAACGATACGCGCGATGCCGAATACGCCCAACTTGGCCACGACCGAGGCGATCAAGGCCGTGGTGTTTGGATGGGCGACGGCGTACGTAGTCGGCAACCACGTGTGCAGCGGCAGGATCGCGAGCTTGATTCCGAACCCCAACAGCAACAGCCAAACGATCCATTGGTCCTTGGACGCCAACAACGAAGCGTCGCTCGGGGACGATTGGATGGCCGCCGTGTTGACTTGATACGCGATCGCTGACAACGCTTCCAACGAGACGGTCGATGGTCGCCCAGGTGCAGCGGACTGCATCGCGATACCGATCAGCCCAATGACCATCGGGACACTTCCGACCAGCGTATAGAGCAAGAATTTCTTGGATGCCGCTGGAGCGTCGGCTCGGTTACCCCACCCATTGATCAGCAAGACCAACGGTAGCAACACAGCTTCAAAGAATAAATAAAATGAAAGCAAATCCATCGACAAGAAAACCCCGAGCAACATGGACTGCGTCAACAGAATCAGCGCTAAATAGTTTGCCAATCGCTCCTTGATTTGAAATGTTGCCATGATCATCACAGCCAATCCAACCAAGCCTGTGAGCAGCACCAGGAGAGCCCCAAGTCCGTCGGCTCCGAATTGAAGCTGCCAGTGTACGGGGCTGCCGCCGACAGAAATCGGTAGATGAATTTGCAACCAACTAGGTGCGAAGCTCGTGCGCGGGATGATGGTAGCCCCATTGTTGATCGACGACGCTGGAATCGACCCGGCGCCGACTTGATACAACAACAGAACGCTCAATCCAAGAACGATGCCCGCCGCACCAAGCGCTAGCCCTACGAGCGATTCGCTCTTTCTGCCAACCAGAAAAATGCCGATCCCAACAAAGAGCGGAACGAGGATTAATAAAGGGATGATAAGGGTCATGAGTTTTGTATGCAGTTACCGAGTAGCGATCCAAACAGCCAAAACCGCGATCCCAACCGCAGTCATGTAGGTGTAGCCGGGTAGGCGTCCGTTCTGAACGCGCTGTCCGAGTAGACCGAAAAGTCGAGGCACGCCAGCGATTTGGATCGCGATTGCGTCAATGACATTTATATCAAACCATCCAAGAAGCTTAGCGAACCATTCGAGCGGACCTACAATCGCTGCTGAGTAGAGCCAATCGATGTAGAGCCGATTGCGACCAAAATCTGCGAAAGCAACCCACGCTCCGCCCTGTTGTGTGCTCGGCCCAATCTTGGACAAGAAATAACCGATTCCAATCCCTGCGCACGCGATCGCACCGGAAGCAATCATCACCCAACTCTTCTCATGGTGTTCGCTGTGAACCATGAGCGCTTGAGTCTGTTCAAGGTATTTTGCGATGTATTGAGTCGGTCCTAGGAGCAAGCCGACGAGCACCGCCCCGACAGCTAGCACGATCATCGGCGCAAGCATCATGTTGGTCGCTTCGTGGGCGTGATGTCCTGCTTCGTGCGGGATCTTTTCGGTACCGTGAAACGTACGAAAGTAAGCACGCGATGTGTAAACAGCCGTCATGAGAGCCGTCACAAAACCGACTCCCAACAGAATCGAAAACTGGTTTCCGTCGAGACCGTCCTGGCTCGCATCTGCAAGCACTGCCAAGATTCCATCCTTGCTGAAAAATCCTGCGAGCAGCGGAACACCCGCCAACGCCGCAGCTCCGATCCCGAACAAGATATTGGTCTTGGGGAGAACTTTGCGCAGTCCACCAAATTGCCGCATATCGATCACGTCCCCCATCGCATGCATGACATTGCCCGCAGACAAGAAGAGCAACGCCTTGAAGAACGCGTGAGCAACCAAGTGGAACATCGCGGCGACCACAGCCACGACCATCAAATCGTGGACCGCACCAGCGCCCAGCGCCATAAACAAGTACCCGAGCTGACTCACAGTGGAATACGCCAATACTCGCTTGAGATCGTCTTGGAAGAGAGCCATCCAAGCCCCAATGAATGCTGTAATCCCCCCCAACCAAGCAACCGTACTCAACACCGAAGGTGTCAGTTCAAACAAAGGTGACATGCGGGCCATCAAGAACACGCCAGCGGTAACCATCGTTGCCGCGTGAATCAAAGCCGACACAGGCGTTGGACCCTCCATGGCATCGGGAAGCCAAACGTGGAACGGGAATTGTGCCGACTTGCCGATCGCCCCAATCATCAACAGGAAACCGATCGTAGTGAGCAACCCAGAATCGATGAAGGGCAATGCGTCAAAGATGTACTCAAAATTCAGACGTGCAAAAAAATCTTTCCCGGCAGCGACTTCGGTATGTCCGACCGCATATCCGAGCAACAAGATCCCGACTAAGAAAAAGCAATCCGCTACTCGGTTTACCAGAAAGGCTTTCGTTGCCGCTCGAGCTGCGCTTGGCTTGCGATACCAAAAACCGATTAACAGATACGAGCACGTTCCGACCCCTTCCCAGAACGCATACATCATCAGCAAATTATGCGACAGGACCAGCATCGTCATGGAGAATACGAAGCCGCAAAAAACCGCGTGGTACCTGGCATACCCGGGATCGTCGTGCATGTAGTCTTTGGAATAGATGGCGATCATGGCGGAAATACACGTCACCACCGATAACAGCGTTAAACACAACGTGTCGACTTTGAGCGAGATATCGAGTGTGAGTCCGCCTACACTCAGATAGCGGTATCCCTCGAACGTCGAGCCTTGCGCACCGAAAACCATCAAGCAAATCGTAAACAACGCCGAAAAAAGCAACGAGATGATGGCAGGCACGTGCGCTATCTTGCGATCACCTTGGAACGCGAGGATCGCACAAGCGATACAGCCCGCCAAGGGCGCGATCGGAACCAACCAAGCGAACATACTAAGCATGTGTGGTCTCCTCAGGAGTGCGTGCGTTGATACGTTCTGCCACCTCACCGGACACCGCTTCGAAATTGGCCGGAACGGGACGCTCCCTTGGATCCAATCCAGAAGGCGTTAGCTTTGGAAACTCCAATTCAGTTTCGTCCAGCGATACCGGCGTTTCGACATCTTTAGGTATGATGGTCTCGCTCAGTTCGTCCCAAGCCTTGACATCCAACGTGGCTTTACGGCGATAAAGGGAAACAACCAGGGCTAAAGCAATGGCCGCCTCGCAAGCAGCAATCGTAAGCACCATGATCGCCAAGATTTGTCCTTGGTAGTTTTGATGGTGTCTCGAGAAGGCAATCAAGTTGATGCTCACACCCGAGAGCATCATCTCGAGCGACAGGAACATCAAAATCAACGAGCGACGGGTCAAAAAACCAACCACACCCAGTACAAAAAGCACGCCACCAAAAACGAGCATCGATTGTGTTAGGTCATTCACGCTTGACTCTCCGTGGTTTTTTGGGCTAACGCAATGGCTCCGATGGTTGCAACCAAAAGCACTGTCCCGGCCAACTCCACTGCGATTAGGTAGTCCGTATAAAGCGATCTGCCAAGACCGGCCGTGGTGCTTGGAACGGCCCGCATTTCAGGTGCCGTTTTCTGGATCAACTCATCTGCTTGCTCTGATCGCAGATTCAAAGGCAACTCGGCCATGCTGTAGGGGCGGCTTTCGTCTACCTTTACAAACGAGATCGCATTCTCACTGGTAACACACATCACGATGGTTCCAAGCAAGATGGCCCCGATCGCGCTAGCGAGGAGTGGGTTGGTCAGCTGCACATCGTAGGTTCGTAAATCGGTTTGTTGAGCAAACATGAGAACAAACAAAAAGATAATAATCGTCGCGCCGGCGTAGACGATCATGGTGGCGGCGGCGATAAACAACGCCGACTGCATGAACAACACACCGCACGTCGAAAGTACCGCCGTCGCAAATCCAAGAGCTGCATAAACCGGTTCGCGTGCCACCAGGAAACTCACTCCACCACCCGTCGCGACCGCACAGAATGCGATCAACAAATAGGATTCAAAACCGGACGGCACGAAGCCAACGGCATAAACAATCGCGACCGCACACGCCACTACGCCGGCGATGATCGCTGGCTTGGACTTGACGATCCCAGCTTGGATCAGCATGTAGCCGACGGCGCCGAGAATCACAGGGACCAGCATCGACGGCGTCCAAATCGCCGACGGGGGTGCGGTGGCTTGGGCGAGCAAAAGCCCGTTCGGCAACACATGAGTGAGTTGCTCAAATGACAACAAAGGGACGAAAGGGTTCATGATACGGTGCTAGTTGAAAACGGTGCTGGTTGAGTTTGGGTTAGCCGTGTCGGCCTTGCCCAGGCGGTGGCGGACCTTGTTTGGCTGTGGCGGCTTCCTCGGACGCTGGACCGAGGGCACCGCGATTGGTTCGAATCGGATCGTTGCCTGAATTGATGGTCTGGTCGTAGACCGAGAGCAGTTTCTCTTTGTCAAAGATCATTTCTTGGCGAGTCAAGCCCGTGAGATCGTAGATGCTCGTGAGTTCGATCGCATCCACCGGGCAGGCTTCTTCACACATACCGCAATAGATACATCGCAACTCGTCGATCGTGAACGTCTCGGGAAACTTGTCTCTCTCTTTCCAATGAGGATCGTTTTTGGGGGCTGGGGCCGCGATGATCTCGATGCAATTGGCTGGGCAAGCAGTTTGGCACATATAACAGGCCACGCATTTGACACGCCCCGCTTCGTCGCGATTGAGTCGATGCACACCTCGATAGTTGGGTGGAATTGTTGGTTCGACTTCGGGATATTGACGCGTCGTGGTCTTTCCCGAGAACACATGCTTTAAGGCCGTGGCAACTCCCGAGGCGATTGCCGGCAAGTACATGGCTTCTACCCAACCAAGCTTGGGTTCCTCGCCCCACTTTATCGTCTTTGTCTTTTTATTCGTCATGATGCCTCACTCATCGCGGCCTGAGCGATCGATGCACGCCCTGCAGATCGAGGTCGATTGATGGTCAATTGAAGATGCTTTGCGCTGATCATCGCACCGATGAACACAAACACGGCAGTCAGTGCGAGTAGATGCTTTGGAAAACCGAAGGTTAGAACGATCGCTACGCAGACCAGATTGGCCAACCCAAACGGAATGAGCCCCTTCCATGCCAAGCCCATCAATTGGTCAAACCGAAATCTAGGCAAGGCCCATCGCAACAACATGATAAACGCCACAACCATTGCGACCTTGGCGATAAGTACAATGGTCCGCAACAACATCCCGCCCAGCGACGCATCGACCGGTCCCGAAAGCCCTGGGAAATTCCAACCGCCAAAGAACAACAGTGCCGTCAAAAAGCTGACTGCAACAATGTGTGTGTATTCTGCCAAGAAAAACAATACGAATTTGATCCCACCATACTCGGTGTGGAATCCACCCACGAGTTCTTGTTCACACTCCGGCAAATCGAACGGCAATCGATTGGTTTCTGCCAGCGCGCTGGTAAAAAACACCAACAACGCAAGCGGTTGCCAGAACATATTCCAGTTCCAAATGGCGCCTGACTGAGCGGCCACAAGCTGTTCTATGTTGAGCGAACCGGTGGCGGCAATGATTCCCACGATCGATAGTCCAAGCGGAATCTCGTAGCTGATAAATTGTGCACACGAACGAATCGCACCGTAGAGCGAGTACTTATTGTTCGACGCCCAGCCTCCCAGGATGATGCCATAACCCGAAAGCGAACTGATGGCAATCATCATCATGATGCCGATATCAATGCCGGGTGCCACAATGAATCGGAAGCCACTTGAATAGTCAACCGGCACAGGTCCAAAGGGCATGACCACCAAGGCAAACATGGCGGTCATCAAGCTGAACGTGGGAGCGATGAAGTACAAAAACTTGTAGACGTGATCCGGAATCACTTGTTCCTTGAGAAAAATCTTGATCCCGTCGGCGATCGCTTGAAACAATCCCCAAGGGCCCACTCGGTTGGGTCCGAGTCGATCTTGCACATAGGCGGCCAGTTTGCGCTCGATGAAGGTCATGTAGAGACCCAGAATCGGAACAAACGCAAGGATGACTCCGATGGCAGCAAGGGTTGGCCAAAGTGATGGCCAAGTCTGCTTAAGGTATTCGATCATGAATGGAAAGCTCGGTAAGGTATGGGTTGTTTCCTGCAGCGTTCGCCATGCGGTTCACTCTTAGCGGAGCAGCGCGAGCTGCCCGGTAGGGGAGTGTCTTGAATTATTGAATTTTCTATCAAGTCACCGGACGGCTTTCGCCGTACCGCTAACAAAGTGAAAGCCATTGGGCGATCGTCCGTTTGGTCTACGATGAAATAATTTGTGATCTACGAATAAATAGCCTCGCGTGGGGCCGTTCCAATTTTGACGCCATAATCGCCAAGGTCACCTGCAGACAGGGCCAGCAGCGACGGGATGGCTTTGCTGATTTCTTTTCTCAGGCTCATCGCATTGAACAATCCCTTGCGTTCGGTCAATTCCAACAGGATGCGTCCGTCCGCTCTCGCTTCGCCGGGGCACCGAATCGCACCGTGTGCCGCTTGAGCCAAGCCTGCATGATTGACGTAGGTTCCATCGCGTTCGGCAAAGGTCGCCGACGGGAACACGATATCGGCCCTTTCGCTCAACGGAGATGGGAAGATATCTTGAACGATCAACAACGGCGGTTTGGAGACGCCTCGATCGATCGACTCGGTAACCCACCCTTGGCTATTTCCTCCGACCAAATACCAAGCGGTTGCATCGGCGCGAGCGATGACTTGTTCGAGCGTGATCACCTCGCCTTCGAAGTGTCTCAGGATGGCTTCTACTCCCATCCGATTAGGGCACTTTTCGGCGCGAATCGTGAACTTGATTTTGTCGTTCGCAGGCGGTTCACCTTTTGGCCCCTTGGGATACTTGTCGTCATTGCCTACCACTGGCACGGGCCCCAACGCGAGCCGCACTCGTTTGTCGAGACCCTTGAGGTAGCCGGCCAACAGGTAAGCCTCCTCGACCGTCATGAACGGAGAGAGAACGGCGACAAACCCGCGCGCATCGTTCTTGATTGCTTCCTTGATTTTTGTTCGGGCCACGGAAAGGACCTCGGCCCAAGGGTCGGTAAAATCCAAATCTTCGATCTGATTCGGTTTGCCATTGGTCGGCTTCGAAACAGTCGCTTTCGCCAGTCCATTAGCCAATTTCGGCGACTTGAGGCGACGATCATCGTGAATGTATTTGAATCCGAATCGACCTTCATCGCACATGAAGTGCCCTTGAGCCAGCGGATTTTCGCGAGGCCGGAGTCGATAGACTTTGTCTTCGTTTTGGTCGACGTGGATGCTACAACCGGTCGAACATCCGGTGCAAACGCTTTCCGAATGCTTCAACCACCAGACTCGTTTTTTGTACAAGAAATCTTTGCTGCACAGAGCGCCCACGGGGCACAAGTCCACAACGTTTCCTGCCAGCTTGTTGTTGCAGGGCTGATCGGGGAAGACATCGATTTCCTCGTGGCTTCCGCGAGCCGTGACTTGCAACTCGGCCGTCCCACTGATCTCGCGAGTGAAACGGACGCAACGTGTACACATCACACATCGGTCGGTAAACAAAGCGATTTGCTCGCCGATGTGGTATTTGTCCAAGCGTTGGATTTTTGGCTCATCCAAGCGGCTTTGAGCCTTGCCGTACTTGTAGGTGTAATCTTGCAGATAGCATTCACCTGCTTGATCGCAAATAGAACAGTCGAGCGGATGATTGAGGAGCAGCAACTCCAAGGTCATGCTTTGGGTCGTTTTGACTTTGGCGGAATCGGTTCGAATGACCGTTCCTTCCTTGACGGGAGTTTGGCAACCCGGCACCAGTTTGGGCCCCATGACGATGGTGCCGTCGGGTTTCTTTTCACCTACCTCGACAAGGCACATGCGGCACGACGCAACGACCGATAGCGACTCATGCCAGCAATAGTGAGGGATCTCAACACCGGCCTTGCGCGCAGCAAGGATGCAGTTGTCCTTTGGATCCGCTTCGATTTCGATATCGTTAACAATGACCTTGGCCACTTGAATCGTTTCCAGATGGTTAGTTGGTTGATTGGACGGGCTGACTAATGTGCTCCAGCAAGCGCGCGGCTTTCGCTACGACGACCGCTTTTGATGTACTCTTCGAACTCGCCTCGGAATTTGTTGATGGCCGTTTTGATGGGCCATGCAGCTCCGTCGGCCAATCCACAAATGGTTGTGCCAGGGATCGTACCGATCGAGGCTGAAATCTCCAAAAGCAAGTCGATATCGCTCAATTTGCCTCGACCATCTCGTATGCGTTCAAGGATCTTGGTGGACCATGCGGTCCCCTCGCGGCATGGAGTACACTGCCCGCAGGATTCGTGTGCAAAGAATCGACACGAGTTGTAGAGCACGTCGATCATGCTCGTATGATCATCGATGACCACGACCGCTGCCGTGCCCAGCCCAAGACAACCGACGCGTCCTGGGCCAGCAAAATCGAGTGGCGTGTCGAGTTCGTTCTCACTCATGAAACCCATGCTTAATCCGCCTGGAATGACCGCTTTGGCTTTACGTCCCTTCCACACGCCACCTGCATGGTGGTCGATCAAGTCGCGAGCGCTGATTCCCATCGGCAACTCCACCAGCCCTGGCTTGTTGACGTGACCGCTGATGCAATACAGCTTTGGGCCATACGATCCAGCGTCTCTTGGATTGTTCGGGTCTTTAGGAATCCCCATCGACATGAACCACTCGGGACCCCGGTTGAGGATATGCGGAATGCATGCCATGGTTTCGACATTGTTGACGACCGTCGGACGACGAAAAGCACCTTCGATGGCGGGGAATGGGGGTTTGATACGAGGCCACGCTCGTTTTCCCTCAAGGCTTTCGATGAGTCCCGTTTCTTCGCCGCAAATATAGGCGCACGCGCCGCGATGCAGGTGGATGTCGAGATCGTACCCCGACCCTAAAATATTTTTGCCCAATAGATTGTTGGCGTACATCTCGTCGATCGCATCCTTGAGGACGCGATAGCACTTGCCATACTCGTATCGAAGATAAAAGTAGGCCGTAGTGGTTCGCGTCGCAAAGCTACTGATCACGATCCCTTCGAGCACTTGGTGCGGATCTTCTTCGATGAGGACCCGGTTGTTGAAAGTCCCAGGCTCGCTTTCGTCGCCGTTGATGCACAAATAGATTGGCCCGGTGGCATCTTTAGGAAGGAACGTCCACTTGAGCCCTGTTGGGAATCCAGCTCCACCGCGACCGCGAAGCCCAGAGTTCTTCACCATGTCGACCACTTCCGTGTTCTTCATGGTTAGAGCTTTGGCTAACGCTTGATAGCCACCGTCGGCTCGATAGGTCGTCAATTTGTGGCTGTTAGGTTTGCCCCAACGAGCCAGGAGCACAGGCTGAAACTCGGGATTACTCACGCGCCACCTCGCACTTGCTTTTCGACATCGTCCGCCGTCACACACAAACTCAACTCGTCGTCTACCAGCATGCAGGGAGCGCCATCGCAGGCCCCAAGACATTCTGCTAATTCGAGGGTCACCTCGCCATCCGCAGTCGTTTGCCCCGGTTGGATATTCCATCGCCGGCACAACTCAGCCAACAATTCTTCTCCACCTCGCAGCATGCAGGGCAACGAACGGCAGATCCATACCCGTTTTTTCCCAAGCGGGTCTTCTTCGGTTCTGAAAAAACCATAGAACGACAGCGTATCGTTGATCTGAGCTGGCGAAAGCTCGAGAATGTCGGCGATCTCTGCAATGGCCTTGCGGCTAACACAACCGGTCTCTTGCTGGACCACATGCAACGCAGGCAACGTGACGGCTTGTTTATTTGGATAGCGACCGATGTGTTCGTCGATCACTTGCTTGGCATTCGCACTCAGTTCGCTCATCGATCCAACTCCGCAGCGATAATGTTGATGCTTCCCAAAACGGCCACAACGTCGCTCAGCATGCAGCCTCGAATCATTCTTGAGAACAATGAAAAATGGAGCAACGAGGGTGGGCGAGTTCGAGCCCGGTAGGCGCGAAACGTACCATCGCCAACGATGTAATAACCAAGTTCGCCGTTGGGAGATTCGGTAGCAGCATAGATGGATTCTTTGGGTGCCTGCATCTGCCTATTGGGCATCACGCTTTCGAAGTGATGGATCAGCCCCTCAATGCTGCGGTACACTTCGCGTTTGTCCGGCATGCTTTCCTTGCCTGTACCGGGCGCGAAGACAGGACCCGAAGGCAATTTTTCAATGGCTTGCTGAATGATCTTGATGCTTTCGAGCATCTCCATCATGCGGACTTGGAATCTCGCGTAACAATCGCCGCCTTGGCTTGCACACACGTCGAAATCCAATTCGTCGTAGGCCAGATATGGCTCATCGCGTCGAAGATCGCGGGTAACTCCGCTGGCTCGCGCGACCGGCCCAGTTGCTCCTCCAGCGATGGCTTCTTCGCGACTCAGTACGCCCACATCGCGCGTCCTCTCGACGAAGATCCGGTTCTTCATCACCATCCCTTCGAAGTCGCGATACGTCTTTGGGAAATTGCGAACGAAGTTTCGCACCATCTCGACCCAGTCGTCGGTCACGTCGTATAAAAGACCGCCCACTCGAGTGTAAGAAGTATGAAAGCGTTGGCCAGAAGCTCGCTCACATATTTCGTAGATAGTTTCGCGTTCGTTGAACGCGTACATGAACGCAGTGGCTCCACCCAGGTCAAGCACGCACGCGCCCAAGCACAACAAGTGATCATGCAATCGCATCAGCTCGGCAAAGATCGTCCGAATGTACTTGCATCGAGGGGTCAGTTCGATCCCGAGCAGTTTTTCTACGGCATGGTGCCATGCGATTTCGTTGGCCATGGGCGAGATGTAGTTCATCCGATCGACGATGGTCACGTACTGATTGAAATCGAGAACTTCCCCTAGCTTTTCGAAACCGCTATGCAGAAAGCCGATATCCGGCTCGCCTGATACGATCATCTCTCCATCCAGCTGCAGTACTAAACGCAACGTCGTGTGTGTCGCGGGGTGTTGCGGACCGAAATTGAGCGTCCACAAGCCTTCGCGTTGATTGGCTTCGAGATCCGGGTTTTCGAGCAGTTCCAATGGCATGTTGCAAACTCCCTTTAGCTTTCCGCTCGCGTGATGACAGGGAAATTGTGACGCTCGCCGCGCCCCTTGACGGGATAGTCTTTTCGCAACGGAAAGGATTGAAACTCTTGAGGCAAGAGCAAGCGTTTAAAATTCGGATGGCCGTCAAAAACAACGCCATACATGTCGTAGACCTCGCGCTCCAACCAATCGGCACCAAACCAAATCGGGGTGGCCGACGGGACGGTCAAGTCGGGCTCGTTCAAATGCGTTTTTGCAATCAATCGAAGCCCCGAATCGACATTGAGCAAGCAGTACACCAGCTCGAATCGGTCGGTCGCATTTTCGTATTCAAGCAAATCAACTGCCGTCAAGTCGGTGAGCTGATCGAAACCGACTTCGCGAAACGCCTTCAAGCACTTCTGCATATCGCAAGCCTGGAAGACGACTCGTTGTTGATCTCGAAACACGGACCATTCGAGCGAAGTCCCGGTCAGCAATTCGGACAGTCGATTCTTGACGGCCAGCAGGTCACCAGTTGCCGCTACAGAGGATTCATCAGTCATGGGATTAGTGCACCGGGTCGTACTTGGGTTCTTCGAGTTTGAATCCGTTGCGTTCACGGATGCGAATCAGCTCGTCCTCATCGAAACGGGGTGGTCCTTCGGGCAGAATCCGCAACTTGAACTCGCGAGCGTTGACGGTACCCGTCTTTTGGATTTTTTCTTGCAGATCGATAATCGACCGGATCAACTGTTCTGGACGGGGCGGGCAACCAGGAACATAAATGTCGACGGGGATAAATCGATCGATCCCTTGAACAACGGCATAAGTATCAAAAACGCCACCCGAACAAGCGCATGCACCCATCGAGATGCACCATTTCGGCTCAGGCATTTGCAACCAGATACGTTGCAGCACCGGCAACATCTTCATCACCACACGGCCAGCCACGATCATCAAATCGCACTGCCGCGGGGAAAACCGCATGACTTCGCTCCCGAATCGGGACAGATCATGCTTGCTGGCCGCCGTGCTCATCAATTCGATGCCGCAGCACGCTGTAGCAAAGGGCATTGGCCACAAGCTATTAGCCCTGGCCCATGAGGCGGCCGCATCGATCTGTGTCAGAAAGATGTTGTCACCGAGTTGTTTATTTACTTGCGTCGCCAATCGAATACTCCTTTGCAGTATGCAACCACGTAAGCCAGCGCCAGGGTTACCAGCAAAACCATCAGGACGGCAAAGACGGCCGGGCGAAAAAAGACAGGAACACCGTCCGGAGCCAAGAGCGAAACCGCCCACGGATAGACGAACAGCAATTCAATATCGAAAACCAGAAACAGGATCGCGATCAGGTAGAACTTGATGTCGAAAGGTTTGCGAGCATCCCCGACCGGATCCATGCCCGATTCGTAGGGCATGTCCTTGATTCGCGTGTGCCGTTTGGGGGCGACCAAGTGGGGCAGAACCAGGGAAACGGCTGCAAAACCGATGACTGCAACCAAATAAATGAAGATAGGTAAATAATTGGCCACGACCGAATTCCTACGGAAGGAGCGACTTTGTGAAAAATTTCACAAACTCATCCCAGTATTGTAGGAATGAGCGACTTTTTGTCACTGGCAGTTCCAAAAGATTTTTTGGGAACGCTGGTTGCCATACGTTTGCGTCGCTAGGTCATGTTCAGTAATCTCCAACGACCTCAGATCCGCTGCGAGTACCCAAGGCTCGCCATGCCGGTAACTCGATGCTTGAGGGTACGGCGCGAACCGAACCATCCATGAGTCCGCATTGAACGATTCCCGAGTGATAACTGCGAGCAGGTAGCGCGGCGTAAGTCGATCGCGTTAATGTGGTTCCCTCCCGCCATGAAACCACGTCAATGTCGTACACCTTGCCAGCAACCGTATAAGGAATGATTGTGTTGGGCGGAAATGTGGTAGTAAACCCGCTCTGCTGGCATAACCCGTCAGCCCATTCGGTATGACCGGTATTGAGCTGAAGGGTCGGACCGATACAACAGTTGTCGCCAACTAATCCCGTCGCAAACGTTGCATGTGTCGGGGGGGCTGGCCCCGGATCCGCAGTGGTATTACGGATGTAAGGCGTGTATGCCTTGGACTCCGAAAAGCCAAGCGTATTGCTGGTTCCATCCGTCAGGCTCGCGTGTGTGATGCGACTACTAGGATAAAAAACTCCGTCACCTCCGGCGCCTGTCAACGGGTTGTATACCTGCCAAGTGCCAAAATTGACCACATAATTCGCGGGGTAGTCACGCGGAACGCCCGTCGATGGATTGACCCGAACCACATCGTTTGGCTCGCTTGGACACAAATAGGTTGGAACGCGTGCCGTTGCAACGTTGAGTTGGGTGGCGTAAGGCAAGCTAAAGTCGACAAGGTTTTGCAAATTGCCTTGCTCAAGATACGGCAAAAGCCTCGCGAACGCGGACCATTGCCCACCGACGTTCGTCGTCACACCACGCACCACCACATAACTCGTTGGAAACACTCGGAACGTAGATTCGTAGTTGTGCAGTGCCAACCCAAGTTGCTTGATATTGTTCGAACACCGCATACGACGAGCGGCTTCACGTGCAGCCTGCACAGCCGGCAGGAGCAACCCAACCAAAATGCCAATAATCGCGATGACCACTAGCAACTCGACCAATGTGAACGCCCTGCAAACACGTCGCGAACGACCCTCCGCCCTAGTGCAACTCATATTCATTCGCCCTTCCAAAGTACTCGACATCAAGTGTAGCTTCGGCTACATTTGTGCTTAGAATATAGCGGCGGCTACATTTAAGTCAAGCCGTTGACGAAACTTCCGCATAATTCGATTGGACCGAAAAGAATGGGTACCACTCGAGGGGATTGCGAGGAATGTCAGCAAATCATGATGGCGGCGACGGCCTGTTGCCGATCTGTCTCGATGCGTGGCGAATCGGGTCGCTGCGTCATCCCGTTCCCCGTTTCCTTAGGCATGCGAATCTTGATTCGTCCCTCCACCATGTGGCGCGCATTTTTTTCGGCTATAGGTATCGTCCTGATCATCGTGGGCATCGAATGCTTGTTGA
Organism: Pirellula sp.; assembly: GCA_040080875.1. Classification (GTDB taxonomy): domain Bacteria; phylum Planctomycetota; class Planctomycetia; order Pirellulales; family Pirellulaceae; genus JBKCUI01. The sequence continues at coordinate 230 of JBEBHM010000055.1, read as the reverse complement.
TCGATAGCGCAGTTCTCGTGGCTGGGGTCATGGATGATCCAAGCGTTCCGGTGGCGCAGCAGTCGGGGGGATTGTTCGGGGCACCTATAACCAACAACTCGTCCGACAGAGTCTTCCGACCCTCGGATTGGTTTCCTTGGTCGATGGTCGCAAGCGGTGCGATCGTATTGCTCTACTCGATCTCGCTCCGTCAAAACACCTAGCGCTCTGTCACAACTTATTTGTTGCGC